>CAYFTQ010000360.1:0-3264 GCA_964346035.1 uncultured Roseospira sp.
CCTGTCTGCGGACGGTGCCCGCGCCGTTGTCGGACGCACCGATGGAACGGTGCTTGAGGTCACTCTGGCCACGGGCGCGGCGCGCACGCTGCATCGGGCGAACGCGGCCGTGACCCATGTCGCGACCGGCGCCAATGGCCAGTTCGCCGCCGCCGCCGCCGACGGGACGCTGCTCCTGGGCGGATCGGGCGCCGTGCGGCCGGTGCGGCTGTCGGGAACCCCGAGCGCGCTGGACCTGGCGTCCGACGGTGTGGCGGTGGTCGGCACCCGCACCGGCGCGGTGGAATCCTGGTCGGTCGGCAGCGGACAGCGGCTGTCCAGCGCCAGCCCCCACGCCGGGCCGGTGACGGCGGTGGCGGCCGCCCCGGGCCGGCTGGCGGTCTCCGCCGACGGCACCGGACGCCTGGCGCGGCATGCCGGCGGTCAGGCCACCACCGCGCCCCGGCCGGTGCCCGGCGCGGTCAACGCGCTCGCCCTGCGCAACACGCCCAACCGCATCTTGGCCACCAGCGCCGACGGCACCGTCCATGTCCTCGACGGCCAGAGTTTCCGTGAGGTCGCCCGCATGATCGCCAACAGCGGCGGCTGGGCGGTGGTCTCGCCGGAAGGGCGCTATGACGGGGCCGTGGACAGCTTCTCCGACATCGTCTGGGCCACACCGGTCGAGAACCTGCCGGTGGACCGTTTCGCAAGCCGTTACTACGAGCCCGGCCTGTTGGCCAAATCGGTGCAACCCGGCCTGAGCCTGAGCACACGGCCCAGCGCCTCCATCAGCCAGGAAGTCCGATTGCCGCCGGAGGTCGATATCACCGTTTCGCCGACGTCGGGCGTGCAGGCCGGTCAGACCCTGACCATCACCGTTACGGCACTGAACCGCAGCGACGGCACGGACCCCCAGGTGCGGCTGTTCAACAACGGCAAGCGCGTGCCGGCCGGCGCCATCATCACCGACTCCGCTGGCGCCGCCGACGGCGGACGCCAGCGCACGGTAACCTATGGCCTGCCGGCGGTGGAGGGCAGCAACGCCCTTTCGGCGGTCGCACTGGGCTGGCAGGACGCCGAAAGCGCGCCGGCGACCGCGACCGTACAGGCCCGGGGCGGCGGCGGCGGCACGCTCTATTTGACCTCCGTGGGCATTAACACCTATCGGGGTGCCGGCCTGCTACCGCTGACCTTCGCCGCCAAGGATGCCCGCTCGGTCTCGTCGCTGTTCCGGCAGTCCATCCGCACCCCCTATGCCGGCGTGCGCGACACCGTGATCCTGGACGGCCAGGCCACGCGCGGAGCCGTCGAGGCTCATCTGAAAAGCCTGCGGGCGGTGTCGCCAACGGATGTCGTCGTGGTCTATCTGGCCGGCCACGGGCGCACGGTGGACAATGAGTGGTATTTCGTCACCGCCGACGTCTCGGCCGCCTCGGCGGCGGCCGTACGCAGCCAGGGCATCTCGGCTGCCAGACTGGCCGACCATCTGCGCCAGATTCCGGCGCAAAAGGTCCTGTTGATGGTGGATTCCTGTGGGTCCGGCGCGGCCCTGACGCAATTCGAGGGGTTCGACCAGCGGCGCAACCTGGATGCGCTCAGCCGCGCCGTCGGCGTGCATGTGCTGACGGCTGCGCGCGCCGGACAGGAAGCGCCGGAGTATGGCGTGCTCGGACACGGTCTGTTCACGTATGCCTTCCTTCAGGCCTTCCAGGGCGGCAGCACCCGGCAGGCCGACCGCGCCCCGCGCGACGGTCAGGTGACGGTGACCGAGATCAAGGGTTACATTGAGGACGCCGTGCCGGTGGTGGTGCGCTCGCTGGAAAAGCAGCTCGCGCAACTGGCCGGCACGCGCGGCGGCATCGCGGGCCGAACCATGGTGACGCCCGTGGGCATCAGTCGCGGCGCGGATTTCGTGCTGGCCCGCTGACGGCGGGCCGGTGCCGCCGGGCAGGGTCCCGCAAGACAGGGCACGGGGGCGATGACATCTGAACGGCGCGGCGACTCCGGATCCGATCCCGACAACGCGGGCAGGCGGCACGACCAGCGGGGACAGCACGAGAATGACGACGGCACCGTCGTCGCCGGGCACGGCGGAAGGGCGGCCTCGCCCCCGCCCCGACCGTCTGACGCACCGGCGCACGATGACATCCCCGAGGTGCCCGCCCTTGACGCAGCGGGCACCCGCTCTGGTGAGCGCCCCTCCGGCGGTACCATTCCGATCGGGCTGGTGATCGCCAACACCTACCGGATCGAAAGCCTGATCGCCATCGGCGGCATGGGCGAGGTCTACCGCGCGGAGCATCTGTTCAACAACCGGCTTTACGCCCTGAAGATGCTCAAGCCGGAATTCGCGCGTGACGAACGAATCATCGAGTTGTTCCGGCGCGAGGCCGGAGTTCTGGAATCGATCCGCAACCGGACCGTGGTGGGCTACAATGGCCTGTTGCTGGACGATCAGAACCGCCCGTTCATCGTCATGGAATACGTCGGCGGCCATGCGCTGTCCGACCTGATCGGCGAGCACGTCTTCACTGTCGAGGAAGTCCGCCTGCTGCGCGACCGCATCGCCGGCGCGCTCGACGAGGCGCACCAGCGCGGCATCGTCCACCGTGACATCTCGCCCGACAACATCGTCCTTCAGGACGGCAAGCTGGATCAGCCGCGCCTGATCGACTTCGGGATCGCACGCCAGGAAACGGCCGCCTATACGCTCATCGGCGACAGCTTCGCCGGCAAGTTCCGCTATGCCTCGCCCGAACAGCTCGGCCAGTTCGGCGGCAAGGTGGACGGGCGCAGCGACATCTTCAGCCTGGGACTGGTGCTGATGACCATCGCCCAGGGCCGCCTGATCGACCTTGGCGGCTCGCCGGCCGAGGTGCTGGAACAACGCCGCCACCTGCCCGATCTGAGCGGCGTTCCAGCGCCCTTGCGGGCGGAACTGACCGCCATGCTTCAGCCCGATCCCAACGACCGGCCGGCGCGGGCAACGGACTTGGTGGGCGCCCAGCCACCAGGGCCGGGCGCGGACGGCAAGACGCGCGGACGCGGCGGCTGGATGATCGCGGCTGCGGTCGTGCTGCTGCTGGCGGCCGCCGCTGGCGGCGCGGCCTGGATTCTGACCTCGGGACAGGCGCCGCCCCCCGCACCGCCCCTGGCCGAGGCCGAGCACCCGACGCCCGGTTCCGCCTCGGCCACGGCAAACGCGACGGCCGCCGCGCCGGCAGCGGAGCCGGACCCAGACCCGGCCGACACGCCCTCGCCCTCCGGGTCGAGCGGCACAGG
>CAYFTQ010000361.1:0-3257 GCA_964346035.1 uncultured Roseospira sp.
CCGCCCCGGGCCCGACGCCCCCGGCCGGGGCGGCCCCCCCCCCGCCCCCTGCTTCGCCCGCCTGTTGGCGCCCCGCCCGCCCCGGCCCGCGACCCTCGGTCCATCCGTTCGATCCGCGTCGTGATATGCACGATCGTGGGGCCGTCTGTCCATGCCTTTCCTCGCCCCGCCTGGGCCGGCACGCCAGCCGTTTCCGGCCCGAGGAATGGTACCCGATTCTTGAATCAGCGAACTTGATGAATGATCGTTTGAACGCAAATGTCAATCGCAAGGACGGCTTGTTCACCTGTTTGCGGTGCTCCCCGCAACCTGTGTCCGAAGCCCGCGCCGTCAGCCCGGACCGCGCCGTTGCCGACGCCTGCCCGCGCGCGCGTTCCATGCCATAATGCAGGATGCGACGGCGGCGCCGGGCGGCGCACCACCGACGGGAGACGGATCATCAGGTCAGAAGGGTCTCGATCATGAGCGAAGGCACGTTTCCCCGCGCCGTCCTGGGCCTGATCTGGTTCGGTGCGGTCGTTCTGCTGGGGTCCGTGCTGGTCATGGGCAAGGACATTTTGGTGCCGGTGGCCATCGCCATCATCGTCTGGTACCTGATCAACGCCCTGGCCGAGGGCATGCGCCACCTGCCCGGCGTCGGACCGCGTCTGCCGCCATGGCCGCGCATGGCGCTGGCGCTGGGTGTCATCGGCCTGCTGCTGTTCCTGTTCGGACGCATGGCCAGCCAGAACATTGCCGAGGTTACCCAGGCCGCGCCCGCCTACGAAACCAACCTGCGCGCCCTGCTGGAAGACATCGGGGCCATGCTGGGGATCTCCGGCGCCCTGAGCTTCGAGGACCTGGTGGAGGGCATCCGCATCCGCGACGTTGTGCCCCGGCTGGCCAGCGCGGTTTCGTCGCTGGTCGGCCAGGCCGGTCTGGTGCTGGTCTATGTGCTGTTCCTGCTTCTGGAACAAACCCGCTTCGGCGACAAGCTGCACGCCCTGGCCACTGATGCCGAGCAGGAACAACGCATCCGGGCCATTCTGGGCCGCATCCAGGCCGACCTTCGGACCTATGTCTGGATCAAGACCCTGACCAGCGTCGCCACCGGCGCCATTAGCTATCTGGTGTTGATGATCGTGGGCGTGGACTATGCCGAGTTCTGGGCCGTGGTCATCTTCCTGCTGAACTACATTCCCACCATCGGGTCGCTGCTGGGCGTCGCCTTTCCCGCCCTGCTGGCCCTGGTGCAGTTCGAGACCCCGGTTCCGGCGCTGGTCGTGGCCAGCGTGCTGGGCGCTGTCCAGTTCACCATCGGCAGCATCATCGAGCCACGCCTGATGGGCCGTTCGCTCAACCTCTCGCCGCTGGTGGTCATTCTTTCGCTGGTGGTATGGGGCAACATCTGGGGCGTGGTGGGCATGTTCCTGTGCGTGCCGCTCACCGGCATGATCATGATCGTGTTGTCCTATTTCCCGGCGACACACCCGATTGCCGTGCTGCTGTCCAGCGACGGGCGGGTGCGCCAGGATTAACGCGCAGGAGGCAGGGCGCGACGCTCTTCAGCGCGGCCCATGACACCTGCGCGTGTCCGGGCTAGCATGACGGTCCCGGGGCGCGTCGCGGCCGGAGCGCGCGCCATCCCGCGCCGAAAACAGGGAGGCCGACCGACCATGAGCGGATACGTTCTGGCCATCGATCAGGGCACAACCTCCACCCGCGCCATCGTGTTCACCGCCCGCCATGCCGTGATCGGCATCGGCCAGAGCGAATTCACCCAGCACTTTCCCCGCTCCGGCTGGGTCGAGCACGCGCCCGATGACCTGTGGCGAACGACGGTGGAAACCGGACGCTTGGCGCTGGCCGATGCCGGCCTGTCGGCGCGCGACGTCGCCGCCATCGGCATCACCAACCAGCGCGAGACAACGCTGATCTGGGACCGCAAGACCGGCCGACCCATTCACCGTGCCATTGTCTGGCAGGACCGCCGCACCGCCGGGCTGTGCGCCGCGCTTGAGGCCCGGGGCCTGGAGCCGCTGGTCCGCGAGCGCACCGGCCTGATCATCGATCCCTACTTCGCCGCCAGCAAAATCGCCTGGCTGCTCGACCACGTCGAGGGTGCCCGCCAGCGCGCGCGCGACGGCGGGCTGGCCTTCGGCACGGTGGACTCCTGGCTGATCTGGAACCTGACCGGGGGTCGCCGGCACGTTACCGACGCCACCAACGCCTCGCGCTCCATGCTCTATGACATCGGGCGCGGCGACTGGGACGACGACCTGCTGGCCGCGCTCGACATTCCCCGCGCCCTGATGCCCGACGTCCTGGACTGCGCCGACGACTTCGGCACCACCGATCCCGCCATGTTCGGCGCCGCCCTGCCGATCCTGGGCGTCGCCGGCGATCAGCAGGCCGCCGTTGTGGGGCAGGCCTGCTTTGAACCCGGCATGATCAAGTCCACCTACGGGACCGGCTGTTTCGCCCTGCTCAACACCGGAACCGAGCGGGTACGCTCGTCCAACCGGCTTCTGACCACCATCGGCTATAGGCTTGACGGCCGGACCACCTATGCCCTGGAAGGCGCCATCTTCATCGCCGGGGCCGCCGTGCAGTGGTTGCGCGATGGCCTGGGCGTGATCGACCGCGCCGACCAGTCCGGCCCGATGGCCGCCGAGGCCGACCCCGAACAGGCCGTGGTCCTGGTCCCCGCCTTCACCGGACTGGGCGCGCCGCACTGGGACCCGCACGCGCGCGGCGCGCTGTTCGGCCTGACCCGCGCCACCGGCCCGCGCGAGCTGGCGCGTGCGGCGCTGGAATCGGTGTGCTTCCAGACTGCCGACCTGCTGGACGCCATGCACAGGGACTGGCCGGGCGGCGAAGGCGGGCGCGGACCGGTGCTGCGCGTCGACGGTGGCATGGTGGCCAGCGACTGGACCATGCAGCGCCTGGCCGACCTTCTGGCGGCGCCGGTGGACCGGCCACTGGTGCTGGAGACAACGGCGTTGGGCGCGGCCTGGCTGGCCGGGCACAGGGCCGGTGTTTGGCCGGACCGGGCGGGCTTTGCCGCCGGCTGGACCCCGGAGCGTCGCTTCGTGCCGGCGATGGCGGATCAGACGCGCGAGACCTTGCTGGCCGGCTGGCGCGACGCCGTCGCCCGCACCCTGACGAAGCGATGACGATGCGCCCTGATGCCGACCGGCCCCTGGCCCGACGAGTCGGCACAAAGGCCATACGCCGCTTCGCGGCGCCGGCCAGGTCTTCAAGCTGGTGTCGCACAG
>CAYFTQ010000362.1:0-3256 GCA_964346035.1 uncultured Roseospira sp.
ACACTGTGGGTGTGGCGCGTCGCCGTGATCGAGACCGTGGGTCCGTGGGCGCTGGAGATGGCCGGCTTGGGGCCGGCGCGCCTGTCGGTCGTGACGCTGTCGGCCGATCGCCTGATCCTGGCCGACGTCGCGCTGGGCGGCGAAACCCTGGTGGCGGACCGCGTGACCCTGGGTTTTTCACGGTCGAACCTGGCTGGCGGAGGGCTCGGCCCGGTCGTGATCGAGGGCCTGAGCGCGCGCGCCGCCTGGACCCCCGAAAGGGGCCTGGACCTTGGCCCGCTGACGCCCCTGCTGGCGCACACCAACGGCGCCGACTCCCCGGCCGCATCGGGACTGCCGCCACTGCCGTGGGTGGAAGCGCGCGACGCCCGCCTGATCGTGACCACACCCTGGGGCCCGGCGCGCGCCATCGGCGATGTCTCGGCGCGCCTGACCGGGCCGGTCCCGACCCTGGCCGCCGACGTCACAGCCGGCGGCGCCGGCGTCTACGCCGTGGTCACGGTGTCGGCCACCGGAGGCCCCCACCCCGCCGTCACCGCCACCCTTGAGACCCAGGCGGAGGCACGCGACCGACCCGGCCTGGCCGCCGGTCTGCGCGGCTCGGCCAGCCTGCGGGTTCTATGGCGGAACGACGGCCTGGAGATCCGGGCCCGCACCCTGGACCTGAACGCCGACGCCATCGACCCGGATCGGCTCGCCACTCTGCCGCCCGTGCTGGCGGCTCTGGCCGAGGGTCCCATCTCCGTCCGCCTGACGCCGCCGGCGGGTGCCGAGGCGGCGCGCCTGCGGCTGCCCCTCGGTCCGGCGCTGGATGCGGCCGACCCGGTGCCGCGCCTGGACGGCCATCTGACCCTTCGGACGGACCGCCTGCGTGTCGCGGTTGACGCCCACCTGCAAACCCGACTGGCCATCCCCGGCAGCACCATGGATGCGCTGAAGTCGGCCGGCGGCAGCCACCTGGACCTGACCCTGGCGGTCGAAGATCTGGCCGTGCCCGGACTGGGAACCCTGGCGGAGGCGCGCGCGTCCGGGCGCCTGACGCTGTCCGAACGCGCCCTGACGTGGCGGGCGGATGCGCCCGCGCGGGCCAGCCTGGAGGCCCTGGACAGTGCGCTGGCCGGCCGACTTGTTGCCGTGCTCGGGCGGGCACCGGCCGACCCGTTGTTGCTGCGGCTGGGTTCGCGCGCCGGTCCTGACGGCGCCTGGTCCGCCCGCCTGGCGCCGGTCCCGACCGATGCGGGCGGGCCGGGCTGGCGCCTGTCCCTGGCCGGCGCCCTGCGCCTGGCGGACGCGGACGGCCTGACCGTGGAGGCCGCCGCCGACATCGCCACCGACGGTCCGACGCCCGACGCCAAGGGTGGCACCAGCGCCACCCTGTCGAACCTGAAGGTCACCGCGACGGGTCTCGACCCGGTCGGGTTGTCCGACCTGGGCGCCACCCTGTCCAGCGACCGCGTCACCCTGGCCGGCGGCCGGGTCTCGGGTCTGCTGAACGTGCGGGCTGCGGCCGAACGCCTGGATCATCCGATCCTGCGCGGCGGCGCCCCCACGCTGACCGCACGGGGGCGCCTGGACTGGCCGCTGGACCGGGCGCCGGACAGCGGCCTTCTGACCCTCGACGCCGCCACGATCAGCCTGGATGCCCCATCGGCCGGCGACGGTGGTTGGGTCGGGCCCGAGCGCCTGACCCTGACCCTGGAGCCGTCCCGCCCCCATGTCGCCGCCTGGCACCACCCTGCCGGACGCGAACCCGGTATCGTGCTTGACATGACGCTGGCCCCGGTGGCCCTTGCCGGAACCGTCTCGGCGGTGGCCGAGGGAGTCCGGCTGGCCGGTCGCCTGCCGGCCACCGAGACCCTGCCGTTCGAGGTCAGCGCCCGCCTGCCGGAGGCCCGCACCACGCTGGGGCTTGGGCCGGTGCGCGACGCGCGCGCACGCCTGCGCCTGACGCCGGCGGGACCGACCCTGACGGGCTCCGGGAGACTGGCGCGCCTGCCGGGAGAGGAGGCCCCCGCATCCGGGGAGCGAAACCCGCTGCGCCCTCTGCGGGTCTCCGGAACGCTGCGCCCGGACACGGATTCGGCGGAGCGGTTGTCGCTGTCGTTCACGGTCGGCGCCCCCCTGCGTGCCGACCTGGCGCGCGCCACCGGCTGGATGCGCCGCGACGGCCAGGCCGGCCGGCTGCGGCTGACGACGCAGCCACTGCCGCTGGGCGGCCCCGGGGGCGTGCAACCCTGGCACCTCCACGGCACGCTGGTGGACCTGTCCGCCAGCGCAGGCACCCTGGCGATGGACGGCACGGTCGCGTGGCGCGACGGCGGCCCGCTGCGGCCCGACCTGACGGTCGGCCTGGCAGACGTGGACGCCGCCTATGGCGCCACCGGCCTGCGCCAGATCAACGGCACCATCCGCCTGACCGGCTTTTCGCCGCCACGCAGCCCGGTCAACGAGTTGGTGGCGGCCGAACTGTCGATGGGCCTGCCGTTCACGGACCTGTCGGTACGCTTCCGCCTGGACGGAGGCGGCGACGGCTTCGTCCTGGAGCAGGCCCGCATGCGTCTGGCCGGGGGCGAGATCACCACCGGACCGGCCTCGATTCCCCTGGACGGGTTCGACCGCGTGCCGTTGACCCTGACCGTCTCCGGCCTGGACCTTGCCGCGTTGGCCGCCATGACCCCGATCGCGGATCTCGCCATGACCGGCACCATTGATGGAACGGTTCCCATGGTCATCACGCCCGGAGCGGTGCGTATCGACGCCGGCCGACTGGCCGCCATCGGGCCGGGCCAGGTGCGCTATGCCGGCGAGGCCCTGCCGGAGGGCATGCAGGGCGTTGACCTGGCCCGCAAGGCGCTAAGGAATTTCGAGTACCGAGACCTGTCCATGAACGTGGACGGCGGCTCGGCCGAGGACATGACCCTCGGCCTGCGGCTGGAGGGGTCCAACGCCGATGTCCTGGACGGCTACCCGTTCCAGCTCAATCTGACCGTCACCGGACCGCTCTCCCGAATGGTCCAGGACAGCCTTCAGGGGTATACGATCCCACAGCGTATCGCCGAGCGGCTGCGATCCCTCGGCTTGCAATGAGGGGGCTTATTCGCAGCGAAACTCGAAACAAATGTTCTTTTGATCGCGTCCGCAAGATAACCCCCGACCGGCTTATCCCCCTGTGTCCGGTTGATACCGCCGGTGGTGGTGCAAGCGCCCGCGAGCACCCCACATCATGGTGTCCCCGGAAACAGGGGGATAAGCCATA
>CAYFTQ010000363.1:0-3245 GCA_964346035.1 uncultured Roseospira sp.
GCGCGCCTTGGCCGAGCACTACGAACAGGCGGCCATCGAGGCGGTGGAGGCATAGGCCCGCGAAGGGGGGCCCCGCCAGGGGCTGGCCAAGGCCGATGCCGTGCAGAGGGCCGCCGAGGCGGAAGAGTGGGCCGCCGCCCGCCGCTTGACCGGCGAAAGGGACGAGGCGGTCCGACCCGCCGGAGGCGGCACGCCGGCAGGCGGGCGCGGCTTGCCGCGTGGTGGCGAGATCGGCGACGACGAACCGCGCTGGCGCCCGTTCGGCGTGGCCCGGCCGGGCGACCGGCACTGGGGCGGCGGCGCCGATGGCGTTGCCCCTGCCGAGCCCCCGGAATCCAGGGGCCGCCCCATCGACCCCGACATCCTGGACCGGTTGGTCAACGGGCTCGCTCGGGCCGACCTGTCGAATCACGTGCGCCGCCAGCCGGTTTGCGCGCTGGTCGGCAGCGCACGCCCTCAACCGCTGTTCTCCGAGATCTATGTGTCCATCGGCGAACTGCGCGACACCATCGCCCCGCGCGTTGACATCACGGCCAACCGCTGGTTGTTCCAGCATTTCACCGAGACCCTGGACCGCCGCGTCCTGTCGTGGCTCAACCGGGAAGGAACGCGCCTGGCCCAGGGCGGCTTTTCCATCAACATCAACGTCGCGACCATCCTGTCCGAGCACTTCCTGAAGTTCGAACAAATGGTGGCTGCGGCATTGCATGGCACTGTTGTTCTGGAGCTGCGCGTCGAGGATGTCTTCAGCGACCTGGAAGCCTACAGCTTCGCCCGCGACTTCGTGCGCCAGCGCGGCTACCGACTGTGCCTGGACAACATGTCCCCGGAGGCCATCGCCCTGCTTGACCGCGAGCGGCTGGGGGCGGACATGATGAAGCTGTTCTGGACCCCTGATCTGTGGCGGACGATGGAGCAGGAACGCGGTCAGGAGGCGGCCGAACGCCTGCGCGCCGGCGAGGGCAGCCGCACCGTGCTGGCGCGCTGCGAGGACCCGGCCGCCGTCACCCTGGGCCGCTCGCTGGGGATCAGCATGTATCAGGGGCGCTATATCGACTCCCTGCTGACCGCGACCAGCGTTCCCGATGTGACCTGGTCATCATGATCGCGGCGCCCGCCATCGCCGGCACCACCGCCGAGGACACCCCGGCCGCCATCGAGGCCCGCGACCTGGTCAAACTCTTCGAGGGACCAGACGGCCACCGCGTGGCCGCCCTGGACGGGGTTTCCTTTACCGTACCGCGCGGGGCCACGGTCGGCCTGCTGGGCGGCAACGGCGCCGGCAAAACCTCCACGCTGTCCCTCATCAACGGACTTTTGCTGCCCACCAGCGGGACCATTCGCGTCCTCGGCCACGACATGACGCGTCAGCGTCACCGGGTTCTGGCCCGCATGAACTTCTCGTCGCCGTATGTGGACCTGCCGCACCGCCTGACGGTACGCGAGAACCTGACCGTCTATGGGCACCTTTACGCGGTGCCGGACATGCGCGCCAGCCTGGAGCGGGTGGCCCGCGACCTTGACCTGTCCGCCCTCATGGAACGCCCGACCGGGAAGCTCTCGGCCGGGCAGAAGACGCGGGTCGCGCTGGCCAAGGCGATGCTCAATGACCCGGCGTTGCTGCTGCTGGACGAGCCGACGGCGTCGCTGGACCCCGACACCGGCGATCAGATGCGCGCTTTTCTGGAGCGCTGGCGCCGGGACAGCGGCGCAAGCGTGTTGCTGGCGTCGCACAACATGGCCGAGGTGGAACGCCTGTGCGACCATGTGCTGATCATGAAGGCTGGCCGAATCCATGACCAGGGCGCTCCGGCCACGTTGATCGCCCGCTATGGCCGCGACACCCTGGAAGACGTCTTCCTGGCCATCGCACGCGCCGCCGATGGCCGCGAAAGCCGGGATTGAGCCCGGCGCTGCGGGGATTACGGCGCCAGCAGCCCCGGACAGGCCGCCAGCACGCCGCGGCTGATGGAGTCGGCCAGGATGTCCTGATGGAACGGATCGCGCAGGCGGGCTTCCTCTTCGGGATGCACGATGACGCCGGCCTCCACCAGCACCGCCGGCATGGGCGCGGCCTTCAGGACCACCAGGTCGGCGAAGTCGTAAACGCCCAGGTCACGGTCCAGCAGCGGTCGGTTCTCTCCCGCGATCGGCTCGGCGTGGTGCAGGGTGGGGCTCAGGCCCCAGTCCGCCAACGCGCCCCCGATGGCCCGCGCCGCCGCCAGGCTGCGCTCAGGGAACAGGTTTTTGCGCGAGACGAACAGCGAGTAGCCTGCGGCATGGCGGCTGAAGCGCGCCGGGCGGCCGTCGATGTCGCCGGACTCCAGGAACTGGGGCTGCACCGAGTCGTGATGCAGCGAGATCAGCACATGCGCCCCCCGCGCCGCCGCCAGCCGCGGCCGCTGCCACAGGTCCTTGACCGGACCACCGTCACCGACCAGGAAGGCCGCGCTCAGCCCGGCGGCGTGCATGTGGTCCAGGACGCGCCGGGCCAGATCCAGGTTGAAGGCGTATTCGCCGCGCCCGCGCGCGCTGGTCGCCCCCGGCGAGGCCGGGCTGTGTCCGATGTCCAGCGCCACGACCAGCTCCGCGCGCGGACACGGCGCCGGCTCCGCCGCCCGCGCCGGCGCGATACTCCAGGGCGAACCCGGGGCCACGGCCGCCATCATGGCCGCCAGCATCAACGGTAGCGCCCGCAGGACACCTTGGCGCGCGCGCATCTTGCCTCCTCCCTCCCGCCAGACCATCCGCCGCCAGTCTAGCCCGGTGTTCGCGCCACCGCGAGACCCACCCGATGGCCGTTGCCAGCGGGGCGGCCGAGAGGCTAAGCGTGGAGGGATCGACGTCGCCCGTCCTGCTTCAGGGGACCCTCGCCCATGCCCACCGCCTCCGCTGCCGACGCAGCCTCGGCCGCCGCGCCCGCCGGCAACGTGCCGCAGTCGGCCCAGGTCTCGGACCGCTGGCAGATCTGGATTGATCGCGGCGGCACTTTCACCGATCTGGTGGCGCGCCGGCCGGACGGCGCCCTGGTCACCCACAAGCTGCTGTCGGAGAACCCCGAGCAATACGCCGACGCCGCGCTTCAGGGCATTCGCGACCTGCTGGGCGTGAGCAAGGACGACCCCATCCCGGCCGCGCAGATCGAAGCCGTCAAGATGGGGACCACGGTCGCCACCAACGCCCTGCTGGAGCTACGTCGGAGTGTGTATCGATACCTGTCATATCTTTGCCGCGGGCTACGATAT
>CAYFTQ010000364.1:0-3241 GCA_964346035.1 uncultured Roseospira sp.
CATCGTTCCGGGTAGAAGCCACACCATATGGCGGTTTTCGGGACTCTCCGGACGGGCTCTTAAGAAAAGTCCGGTTTTCAGTGTGGTCTTGAGGTCTCAGCGGGTCAACCGGTTTCGTTAACGAAGGCTTAAGCCGGGTTTCCCTCCGGCACCGCAGCCGCAGCCGCAGCCGGACCCGGTCGCTGCGGGTTGGTCCGCAGAGTCATCTTCCCCTTGCGCCCGGCGGCGCCACGGGCATGATGCGCGGCCGTGCCTGCTACCGCATCCGTGAGTTTGGGAGAAATCATGCGCGGCTACTTCGGCATCGGCGTGGAACGGATCAGCAAGCCCTACAATGTCGGCAGTGTGTTCCGCTCGGCCCATGCCTTCGATGCCAGTTTCGTGTTCACCGTGGCGGCCAGCTATCCGCGTCGCGCCGGGCATCAGACGGACACCTCGGACAGCCTGGGGCAGATGCCGTTCTATGCCTTCCCGGACCCGGCCGGTCTTGTGCTGCCGGATGGATGTCGGCTGGTGGGGGTGGAGATGGGCGCCGACTCTGTTGATCTGCCCAGCTTCCGGCACCCGTCACGGGCCGCCTATGTTCTGGGTGCGGAGCGCTACGGCCTGTCGGCGGAGATGCTGGCGCGTTGTGACCATGTGGTGAAAATCCCGACGCGTTTCTCGCTCAACCTTGGCATGGCCGCCGTTCTGGTCATGTATGACCGCCTGATCACGCGCGGTCGCTTTGCGCCTCGCCCCGTGGTCGAGGGCGGCCCCTGCCTGGACGCCCTGAGCGCCAACCGCGCGCCGCCACCGCTGGCCGAACTGGCCGAGACAAGGGTCCTGGAGGAGCAGGGCTCGACCCGGGGCCGCCGGCCCTGATCCTGATCCTGACCCGCCCCAAGAAAGCCACCACATGGCCGGATTCTCGTGTTGTCTTGTGCCGGTGCGCGGGGGCGGCCGCACTGGGCTTGATCCTGGCCGTGCCTCGGGGCACAGTCGGGACGCAGATGCGGCGGCAGCCCATTGGCGCCAACCCGGAATCGACCCGAACCGCCTATCCGCTCCGTTCCGGCTGGCGCCGTGTTGCGGGGCTGGCCTTCCAGGAGGACCACTAAAGATGATGGCATCCATGCGCGGCCCGCTTGTCCTCGCGCTCATGGTTTTCGCGACGACTGTTGTTTCGGCCGTCCCGATGCACACGGCGCGGGCACAGGACCCGGAGGTGGAGATCATCGGCCAGTTCCGTGACTGGACCGCCTATACGTTTGACGAGGACGGCGCGAAGGTCTGCTACATGGCCAGCCAGCCGCAGAAGCAAGAGGGCAACTATACCAAGCGGGGCGAGATCTTCGCGCTGGTCACCCATCGCCCCGAGGAACGCGATGTGGTCAGCATCATCGCCGGCTATAGCTATGAGAAGGGAAGCGAGGTAACGGTCACCGTCGATGATCGCGACCCGTTCAACCTGTTCACCTATCGCGACGCCGCCTGGGCCTATGACGGGGCCGACGCCAAGCTGGTCGCCGCCATGAAGGCCGGTCGCGGAATGGTGGTAAAGGGAACCTCGTCGCGCGGCACACTGACCACTGATACGTACTCGCTTATGGGGTTCACGAACGCCTATCAGGAGATCAGTCAGGCCTGTCCGTAAGTCGCCGGCGTCCGTCCGCTTGGCCTTGATCCGGACGTGCCGGGATCAGCGCCGGGAGGGTCGCGACTCCGGGCTAGGAGTCCCGGTGGGGCGCCGAAGCGTGGGTGTCGGCCGCTGCCTCGCCGTGGGGGTCCACGGACTCCAGCACGCTCAACTCGACGGCCAGAGGGGAGGCCGGTTCCGGCTGGCGCGATTCCAGCAGGCCCGCGCCTTTCGCGTCTTCCGCGTCCGTCCTGGCATTTGGATCGGGCCGGGCATCCGGATCGGGCCGGGCCGGGGTCCGCTCCCGCCGTGGCGCGCTGCCGAATTGGGTCCGATAACACTTGGTGAAGTGCGAGGCCGAGGTGAACCCGCAGGCCACCGCCACCTGAAGTACGGTCAAGGAGGTCTGCGACAAAAGCGCGCGTGCTCGCCATAGACGCAAACCAAGATAGTAGCGCGATGGCGAGGCCTTCAGGTGGGCGCGGAACAGTCGTTCAAGCTGGCGCTCGGATACGCCGACATCCTGCGCCAACTGGTCGAGCTGGATAGGGTTTTCCAGGTTGGATTCCATGCGGGCGATGGCGGCCAGAACTTTTGGGTGACTGACCCCGACTCGTTCGCGCAAAGCTAGCCGCTGGGGATCGTCGGGCCGACGCAGGCCGGTATGGATGAGGGCCTCGGCCACCGCCATGGCCAGGGCTTCGCCGTGCTCGGCGCGGATCAGCGCGATCATCATGTCGAGCGCGGCGGCGCCACCGGCGCAGGTAAAACGGTCGCGGTCCAGTTCGAACAAGGTGGCGGTGATGTCCAGGTGCGGAAAGGCCTCGACGAAGCCTTCCATGTTCTCCCAATGGATGGTGCAGCGATAGCCGTCGAGTAAACCGGCCTGCGCCAGCGCCAGCGAGCCCGTGCAGATCCCCCCCAGCATGGCCCCGCGCCGAAGCTCTCGGCGCAGCCAGTGCGGAACCTCCGGCTGGTTGAAGTCGCCCGTATCGACCCCGCCGCACAGCACCACCGCGTCCGGCACGCCACGCGGCGACAGAATCGCGCCGTCGGGCAGCACCCGAAGGCTGTTGCTGGCCTGCGCCGGGGCGCCGGTGGGGGTGATAACCTCCCAGGCGTAAAGCTCGCGCCCCGACAGGCGGTTGGCGGTGCGCAGGGGTTCCACGCTGGAGGTGAAGGCCAGCATGGAGAACCTGTTGTACAGAAGAAAATGAATCCGGCGCGCCGCGCCATTCGCCTTTTGCTTCCACATGACAGGCGTTGATGCCCCCGGCCGTTTCCCTTGCCATGACAGGTCATGCGCCCAAGCGTCGCGCATAGCCGCTGAAACCTGATATCTAACGGCACGCAAAAGCCGTTGTGAACTGGAAATGTCGTGTGTCACCCCAGGGTCTGGCGCGACGGTGCCGCGCCGGCGGCCGCCGCTCCGTCGGCCCGGGCGGAGTCGCGCGCGGACTGCGGTGTCGCGCCGAAGGTCGCCTTGAAGTGGCGGGAAAAGTGCGAGGCATCGGCGAAGCCGCATTCCTGGGCGATGTCGGTGACCGTCAGGGTCGAGCGCATGACCAGCCAACGCCCGTGCCGCAGGCGCAGGGCGCGGCCGAAGGCCGAGGGCGTGGTGCC
>CAYFTQ010000365.1:0-3239 GCA_964346035.1 uncultured Roseospira sp.
CCGAAGATGGCACGACGTCCCACCGAGAAGCACACGGCAGGGCGTCGTCGGGGCGGAGGTTTCCCATGCCTTCGTGGTGTTCTTCTACGGTGTCTTTCCGGGCGCCCTGAAGGCCCTGGAAGAGGCCGGCCTGAGTTTGCACTTTCTGGCCAACTGGTGGGACGTGCTGGAAGAGGCCGAGGCCCAGCGCGCCTTTCCCCACAAGACGCTGGAGGCCGTGCGGGCCTTCCTTCAGGATCCCGTCGGCTGGTCCGAGACCCACGGCGGGCGCGGCCGCGACGGCTGAGCCGGGTCGGGTTACGCCTCGGTCCGCTCCGGCGCCAGGGCGCGCGCGTCGGACACCAGCCGGCTTTGCGTCACCCACCAGTCCGGGCATGCCCGGGATATGGCCTGGGCGGCGCGATTGGCTTCGGCCGGGGTGGCGAACAGCGCGAAGCATGTCGCGCCGCTGCCCGACATGCGGGTCAGCAGGGCGCCGGGCTGTTCGGTCAGGCGGGCCAGAGCCTCGTCCACCTCGTCCACCAGGGTGCGGGCCGGGGCTTCCAGGTCATTGCGGCGTCCGCCCAGATCGCTGGCCAGGGACACCGCGTCGCGGGGCGCGTCGCGCAGTGGCGCCGGGCGCGAGAAGGGGCCCGATCGGGCCTTGAACACGGCCGGCGTGGAGACCGGCACGCCCGGATTGACCAGCACCATCGGCACCGCCGGCAGGGCGGGCGACGGCGTCAGGGTTTCCCCGATCCCGGCCATGGTGGCCGCGCGCCCGTACAGACAGACCGGCACGTCCGCGCCCAGGTCAAGCGCCAGGGCCAGCATGACATCGTCGTCCAGGTCCAGGTTCCACACCCGGTACAGGCCGCGCAGCACGGCCGCGCAGTCGGCCGAGCCGCCGCCGATGCCGCCGGCCACGGGCAGGTTCTTGACCAGGGTCATGCGGGCCAGGGCCGGCACGCCGGCGACCGCCGCCAGGGTTTCGGCCGCCCGCGTCATCAGGTTGTCGGCCGGGTCCAGGCCCGCCAGGGCGGCCGCGTTCGGGCCTGTCACGGTCAGGCCGAGGGAGTCTGCCGGGGCCACCTCGACCACGTCATGGACATCGGCGAAGGCCACCAGGCTGTCCAGCAGGTGATAGCCGTCCGCCCGACGTCCGGTGACATGGAGGTACAGGTTCACCTTGGCGGGGGCCGCCAGACGGAATGCGCCGCCGCTCACTGGGCGGACTCCCGCGCCGCCGTCGCGGGCAGCGCCTCGGGGGGCGGCAGGCCGTCGCCCAGCTTGTCGTTCAGGGTTTCGATCTGTTCCGGGCCGGGCTCCAGGCTGAGCGCGCGTTCCCACTGGAAGCGCGCTTCGGCGCGGCGACCGACGCGCCAATAGGCGTCGCCCAGGTGATCGTTGATGGTGGTATCCTGCGGCCGCAACTCGACCGCCCGTTCCAGTTCCTGAACCGCGTCCTGGTAACGGCCCAGCAGGTAATACCCCCAGCCAAGGCTGTCCACGATATAGCCGTCATCGGGGCGCTGGCGCACGGCCTCGCGGATCATCCCGACGGCGCGTTCGATATTCTCGCCCCGGTCCAGCCAGGAATAGCCCAGATAGTTCAGAACCTCGGGCTGCTCGGGCTCCAGATCCAGGGCGCGCAGGAAATCGGCCTCGGCCTGCGGCCACGCTTTGGATCGTTCATGGGCGATGCCGCGGCGGTAGAGCACCGGCCAGCGCTGCTCATCGTCCGGCGCCATGCGGTCGAGGGCGCGGCCATAGGCCCGCGCGGCCTCTTCAAAGCGCTCGTTGCGCCGCAGCAGGTCGCCCTTGTCCACCAGAGGCTCGACCTCATCGGGCCAGTCCTCGGCAAGGACATCATAAAGACGCAGGGCCTCGTCGAACCGCTCCAGGTTCTCCAGGTTCTCGGCGCGGTAGAGGCGTTTCAAGTAGTCCAGGTCGCGATTGTCGGCGGTGTTCAGCTCGGACAGGACCTGGTTGGCGGCCTCGAACCGTTCCATGCGGCGCAGGGTCTCGGCGATGGCCAGTCCGGCGCGGGTGAAACCCGGGTCCACGGCGCCGGCCAGGCGCATCATGAAGATGGAGGTGTCGGAGCCCTGTCCCTGGTTCAGCACCAGGCCGACGTGATAGAGCGCCTCGGCATAGCCCCGGCGCGCCGTGTCAACCGGCGCCGGCGGCGTGGTGTCGGCGCCTTCGGTGGCCAGCCGTTCGGCCAGACCGCGCACGGTCAGGGAGGACGGGCCGGCGGCGCGGAAGGCGTCGATCAGCGCCTTGGCCTCGTCGGCGCGGTCCATGGCGAGCAGCAGCGAGACCACCAGTTCCAGGGGGCGCGTGTTTCTGGGCGGTCCGGCCTCCAGATAGCGGGCCAGGCGGGCCTGTGCCTGCGCCGGCCGGGCGGCGACATGGGCCAGCATCGCGCTGTGCAGATCGACCAGACGGCGCGCCGAGGACAGTTGCCGCGCCGGGGCCAGCATGGCCGTGGCGGCATCCAGGTCGGCCCCGTCCGCCAGCGCGGCCCAGGCACTGACAAGAGGGTGCAGCAGACCGTTCAGGCCCTGCGGCTCCAGGCCATCCAGGATCGCCCGGGCGTCCGCGTAGCGGTCCTGGCGCATGGCATCGGTGGCCAGCACTACGGGAGCGAAATCCTCGCCGGGATCGGTCTTCAGGGTGCGGTTCGCGATTTCGACCGCAGCATCGAAACGTCCCACGGTGACCAGAAAGAAATAGGCCCGCCGCATCAACATCAGGTTGTGCGGATCGGCGGCCAGGGCGCGGGCATAGTGGGTGGCGGCGGCTTCCAGGTCATTGTCGAACTGGGCGGCGCGGGCGGCCAGGTAGTTGCCGAGGGCCGCCGCAGACGGCCCCGCGCCGGGGTCATCGTCGGCCGGTGCGTCCGCCCCGGGCGGGGCGCCATCGCCGGGCGCCAGGGCCGAGTCGGCAAGCACGACATCGTCCGCCCGCGTCCCCGCCGCACCATCGCCGCGCGTCGCCGCCGGCCCGTCGGTCTGCGCGCAGGCCGAGGGTGTCAGTCCCAGCACGGCCGCCATCAGGACGGCGCGCGCCAGCAGGCCGGGCCGACGCGGGGCCGGCGGGCGCGGGCGTGGAACAAGCGGGCAGGACGTCATGGCCGCCATGCGGGCCTCCTGGAAACGGGGCGGAGGGCGGGCCGGACAGGGGCGGGCGCGCCCACCGCTGGCCGGCCCGCCGCCGGAAAGGACCAATCTACATGTTGGGATAGTTGGGGCCGT
>CAYFTQ010000366.1:0-3230 GCA_964346035.1 uncultured Roseospira sp.
GAGGCGCGGGCGCCCATGGCCAATCCGAGGCGCCGAATTTCGGCGATGCCGCGCCTGCCGGCGGCCTTCTGCGGCGTTGTCGGATTGCGGCCCAGCCCGGGCCGGGTGGCTCGCGGCCCGGTGGCCGACCCGTTCTCGACCCTTTCGGTCGAGGGGCCGATGGCCCGCGACGTGGCGGACGTGGCCCTGCTGCTGGACGCCATGACAGGTTCGCGCGCCGCCGATCCCCTGGCGCTGGAAGCCCCTGCAGCGCCCTTCCTGACGGCGGCCGAACGCCCCCGCGTCCCCGGCCGCGTGGGCTGGAGCGAAGATCTGGGCCTATGGCCCGTGGATCCCGAGATCGCCGCCGTGTGCCGCGCGGCGGTGGCAGGGTTCGCCAAGGCGGGCGCGGACGTGGTGGAAGCCGCGCCGGATTTTCGCGGCGCGCCGGCCGTCTTCCATGCCCTGCGTGCGGAAGCCTTCGTCACCACCCTCGGACACCTTCTGGAAACCCGGCCCGACGCCCTCAAGCCAGAGGTTGCCTGGAACATTCAGGCCGGTCTGGACCAGGCCCCGGCCGCCTTGGCGGCGGCGCGGCGCGGGCGGGCCGCGCTGACGGAGCGGGTGGCGGCCTTTTTCAGGGATCACGACCTGTTGGCCTGCCCGACCACGGTTGTGCCGCCGTTCCCGGCCGAGGAACGCGCTGTCACCCAAGCCGGAGGGCGTGCCTTCGAGACCTATGTGGACTGGCTGGGACTCACCTACACGCTGACCCTGACCGGCTGCCCGGTGATTTCGATCCCCTGCGGTCATACAGCAACCGGCCTGCCCGTGGGTTTGCAGTTGATGGCGCCGCCCCGGGGAGAGGCGGCGCTGTTGTCCCATGCGGCGCTGCTGGAAGGCATACTGGGACGACCGGTGGCGCCCGTCGATCCGGTCGAGCGGGCAGGCTCCCCGGTCACGCGGGTCGCCTGACCACGCCGACCGCGCCCCGCCCGGACCCGCGCCTGATGCGCTCCGTCCAGGGGCTACGGGGTCCCGGGGGCCACCGGCCGGAGACCGCTGAAACAGCGAAGCCTTCGCGTATCAGTTCATCAGCTTGTCCTGGAGACCACCGACGTTCTTCCCTATGATCGTCCTCTTCGCGGATCGTCCGCTACTCCCTCTGTCCCAACAGGAACTGTTCGTCGTGCCTGTCCCTCCCATCGAACTCCTCAAGGTCGCCTTCGACACTGTGACCTGGCAACGGGGGGCCGCGTACTACCGTTCCGGTTCGGCAACAGTCACGTCGTCGACTCCGGATGGCACGCAGGTGGAGGGCATGGTTGCGGGAACCCGCTCGCGCCCCTACCGAACCGTTGCCCGGCTGGAGATCAACCGCCGTGGCTCGCCGAGCCTGATAACCGACTGCTCCTGTCCGGTGGGGCTGAAGTGCAAGCACGCCGTGGCGCTGCTGTTGCAGGCGCGGGAGGACGGCGTTCTGCGCCTGCCGGAACAACGCGCAACGGCGCCGGCATCCGCGTCCGCCGCCAGGTTGCCACCGGCCCCCACGGCCGCCAATGACCCCGAAACCCTGCCTCCGGCGGTCCAGGACTGGCTTCTAACGCTGGAGGCCGCCGGCGAGACGGACTCGGAGGACTATCCCGACACCGTCCGCCAGCGCCTGATGTACGTCCTGTACGTCCATGCCTGGCCGATCGGCCGCCGAGAGGCCAGGGTGCGGCCCCTGTCCGTCCGATTGCTGAAGGACGGGACCTTCTCCAAGACCGTCGATCATTACAATCCCTCCAACGTGCTGGGTCCCCAGGGCGGAGCGAAGTTCCTGCGGCCGTCGGACCGCGCCATTCTTGAGCGCCTGGCGCGCCTGCACGTCGGCAGCATCGGAATGGGCGAACGGCCGTTGTCCGGAGAGCAGGGCGCCTCCATTCTGGAAGCCATCCTTGAGACCGGGCGTGCCCGGTGGAATGACCTGACCGGACCCGTCATGGTCAGGGGCGAGCCCCGATCCGGTCACATCACCTGGACCATGGAGGACAACGGCCGACAACGGCCCGCCGTCGTGCCTGATGACGACACCAGCGACGCGGAAGCGGCGACCATCCTGCCGGTAGCGCCCCCGTGGGCCGTGAGCACCGACACCACCGATCCGGGTCGGGTGGTGGTGGCTCCGCTTTCGCTCTCTCTGAAACCGCGCACCCTCGCGGCTCTGCTCGCCGCCCCGGCACTGGAGCCCGATCAGGTCGAGCCGGTGCGCGGTCGGCTGTCGACGGTTTTGGGCGACCAGGTCACGGGCACCACGCCGGAGGTTCTGCCCCGCGCCCTGCCACCGCCCCGGGTCATCAAGGAGGCCCCGGTTCCGTGCCTGCGCATCTTCCCACTTGAGGTGAAGCGGGATTACCCCTGGATGCGGCATGGTCGAGAGTCCGGCACGGAAACGCTTCGGCTGGCCCGGCCCTGTTTCCGCTACGGCGGCCACGACATTCCCGCCGCCACCCCTGAAGCCAGGATCACCCGCCGCGATGGGGACGGCCTGGTCCAGATTGTCCGCGCCAAGGGCAAGGAACACGACGCCCTGCGCCGCCTGTCAGAGATCGGCTTCACCCGCGCCGGCAACCGGTATGACATCGACGTGCCGCCGGACCACCGCGATGACCTGACGCTATGGCCGGAGGAGGACACGGACTCCGAGTGGCTCTCCGTGCTGCTGGACCATGTGCCGCGCCTGCGCGAGGCCGGCTGGCAGGTCGACATCGCTGACGATTTTCCGCTGCGCCCGATCATGGTGGACGGCGAATTCGAGGCCGGGCTGGACCAGGGCGGCGATGGGTCCGCCATGGACTGGTTCGACCTCAGCCTGGGCGTGATGGTGGACGGCGAGCGGGTTGATCTGCTGCCGACCCTGCTGGGCCTGCTGGAGGGCATCCCGGCGGAGGTCCTGGACGATCTGCTGGATGATGTCGGCGAGGATATCGAAACCCTCAGCCTGAGAACACCGGATGGCCGGGTTCTGGTGGTGCCGTTCGCGAGGGTGAAGCCCATCCTGCGCGCCCTGGTGGACCTGCTGGGAAGCGACGTCCGTTCATCCGAAAGCGGGCGCCTGTCGGCCCTCGACATGGCCGATCTGGTGGCGTTCGAGGACGCGGTAGCCGAAAACGGCGTGGCCTTCAAGGGGGGCGACCAGGTGCGCGCCCTGGGCCGCCGCCTGTGCGAGGCCAACGGCACCCCGCCTTCCGTCACGCTGCCGGCTGCCT
>CAYFTQ010000367.1:0-3229 GCA_964346035.1 uncultured Roseospira sp.
ACGGTCGCAGGCCGTCGATCAGTCCATAGAGATCGTGCGCCGGCGCGTGGACGAGACCGGCACCCGCGAACCCACCATCCAGCGCCAGGGCCAGCAACGCATCATCGTGGAACTGCCCGGCGTTGATGACCCGCAGCGGATCAAGGACCTGATCGGGCGCACGGCCAAGCTGAACTTCCACCTGCTGGACGAACGTGTCTCGGCGGAGGAACTGGCCGCCGGTCAGGTGCCGCCCGGCACCTCGGTCATGCCCGCGGCCGAAAACAACGCCGACGGGCCGCCCCGCTATGCCGTGCGCAAGCGCGTGGAGGTCTCCGGCGACCGTCTGGTGGACGCCCAGCCCTCGTTCCAGGACAACCAGCCCGTCGTCAGTTTCCGGTTTGACACCGCCGGCGGACGCAATTTTGGCCGCGTCACTCAGGAAAACGTCGGCCAGAATCTGGCCATCGCCCTGGACAATGCCATTATAAGCGCGCCGGTGATCCGTGAACCCATTCTGGGAGGCTCCGGCATCATCTCCGGCAGCTTCTCGGTCCAGGAAACGCAAGACCTGGCGTTGCTGCTGCGCGCCGGCGCCCTGCCTGCCCCGCTGACAGTGTTGGAGGAGCGCACGGTGGGCCCCGGCCTGGGACAGGACTCGATCACGGCCGGCGCCCTGGCCAGCGTGCTCGGACTGGTGCTGGTGGTGGCCTTCATGATCACCGTTTACGGCCTGTTCGGCGTCATGGCCGTGGTTGCCCTGCTGCTCAACCTGTTCCTGCTGCTGGGCGCACTGAGCGCGCTGGGCGCCACGCTGACCCTGCCGGGCATCGCCGGCGTTGTGCTGACAATGGGGATGGCGGTTGATGCCAACGTGCTGATCTTCGAGCGCATGCGCGAGGAAGCCCGCAACGGCCGCTCCCTGATGAACTGCATCGAGACCGGCTTCCGTCAGGCCTTCAAGGCCATCGTGGACGCCAACGTGACGACCCTTGTGGCGGCCGCGCTGCTGTTCTACTTCGGCTCCGGTCCGGTCAAGGGCTTCGCCGTGACCCTCAGCATCGGCATTGTCTCGTCGATGTTCACCGCCATCATGGTCACCCGCCTGCAGGTCGTCACCTGGCTGCGGCGCGGCCGTGCGAAAGCCCTGCCGATCTGAGGACCTGGATTCATGCCCGCGCTCGTCAACATCATTCCGATCGACACAAAGATCGATTTCATGAAACGCCGCCTCGTCGCGCTGGTTCTGACCGGCGTGCTGATTCTGGCGTCGATCGCCTCCCTGGCGGTCCAGCAGCTCAACTTCGGCATCGACTTCGCCGGCGGCATTCTGGTCGAGGCCCGCATGCCGTCGGAACCCGACATGGGCGCGTTGCGCGACCGGCTCAATGGGCTCGGCCTCGGGGCCGTGGCGCTGACCCATGTCGGCGACGACGGCCGCGACGTGATGATTCGCGTGCAGCAACCCGGCGACACCACCGAGGACCAGGAAAACGCCGCCCTGGCGATGATCCAGGAGGAACTGGGCGATCGCGTGGACTATCGACGGGTGGAACTGGTCGGCCCCAAAGTGGGCAGCGAGTTGATCGAGGCCGGCATCTGGGCCGTTTCGCTGTCGATCCTGGCCATCGTCGTCTACATCTGGTTCCGCTTTGAATGGCAGTTCGCGGTCGGCGCCCTGGTCGCGCTGCTGCATGACGTCATCATCACGCTGGGGTTGTTCTCTGTCCTGCGGCTGGAATTCGACCTGACCACGGTGGCGGCGGTACTGACCCTCGCCGGCTACTCCATCAACGATACCGTGGTGGTGTACGACCGGGTGCGGGAAAAGTTGCGCCGGTACAAGAAGATGCCGCTGGTCGATCTGCTCAACCTGGCGCTCAACCGCACCCTGTCGCGCACCATCCTGACCTCGGCGACAACCCTGGTGGCAGTGCTGTCGCTGCTGTTCCTGGGTGGCGACGTTCTGCGCAACTTCAGCGCCGCGCTGGCCTTCGGCGTGATCATCGGAACCTATTCCACCATGTATGTCGCGGTGCCGATCCTGGTCTATTTCGATCTGCGCCGGGACGCCGTCGCGGGCCAAGACGACGACGGGGACACCGCCGACGGGTCGGAGGCCGAAGGCCCGCGTGCTGCCGACGCTGCGGCGCTGGCCACGGACGCGCCGGCACCAGAGCCGATGGAGACGGCCGACGCGCCACCGGCACGGGAAGCCACGCGCCCGCCGGCTGGCCACGGGTCCAAGCGCGGCGTCACAAAGTCCTCGAAAAAGGGCCGCCGTCGCTGAGTCGGCCACCGCCACGGCCGGTCTTGATCCGCTGGCGGGGCCGCCTACGTCCCGGGCTCAGCCCTCGGCCCCCGCAGACAGGACCATCGTCATGGATATCACTCCGTCCATTCCCGGCGACCGGCAGCTCGTACAGGCTTATGGTGACGGTGCCTTCCGCATCAGCGGCCGCCAGCATTCCGGCTCTGTCCTGGTGTTCCCGGACCGGGTCGCGCCGTGGTCGGGCGAGGTCAGCGCCGAGGCCCTGGCGGAGGTGCTGGAACGCGCCGGCGATGTCGACATCCTGGTCGTCGGCTGCGGGCCGGCCATGACTCCGATCCCGGCCCCCGTGCGCCAGACCCTGCGGGACGCGGGCATTGTCATGGAGCCCATGGACACCGGCGCCGGCTGTCGAACCTATAACGTCCTGCTGACCGAGGATCGGCGCGTCGCCGCCGCGTTGGTGGCGGTGTAAGGCGCGGGTGCCGGCCGACGGACGGGGCGGTAAACACACCCCGCCGCGCCGCCGGTCGACACTCCGAGACGCGGCTATGCCGCCTTGGACAGGGTCTCGTTGACGAAATCCCAGTTGATCAGGTGATCCAGAAAGCTGCCCAGAAAATCCGGGCGACGGTTCTGGAAATCCAGATAGTAGGCGTGTTCCCAGACATCGCAGGTCAGCAACGCCGTCTGGCCGTGAACCATGGGGTTCTCGGCGTTGGGGGTTTTGGTGATCTTCATCTCACCCCCTTCCAGAACCAGCCAGGCCCAGCCGGACCCGAACTGGGTCGCGCCGGCGCTCTTGAACTGATCCTTGAAGGCATCGAAGGAGCCGAACGCGGCGTTGATGCGCTCACCGATGGCGCCGGTCGGGGCGCCGCCGCCGCCCGGCTTCATGCCGTGCCAGAAGAAGGTGTGGTTCCAGACCTGCGCAGCGTTGTTGAAAACGCCAGTATTCTTGTCGCCCCACGCCTTCATGAT
>CAYFTQ010000368.1:0-3213 GCA_964346035.1 uncultured Roseospira sp.
GGCGACCTTTACGATCCGGAAGGCTGGCGCGATGACGCTTTGTTCCGGCCGGAGAGCCGGGCCGGCTGGCGCGCACTGCTTCATCTGGGCTACCTGGACGCCGTCGCCCCCCGCCATTCCCGTCCGGGGGTCTATACCTTCTGGGACTACCAGGGCGGCGCCTGGCAGAAGGACAACGGCCTGCGCATCGATCACCTGTTGCTGTCGCCATTGGCCGCCGACCGGCTGGAGGACGCCGGGGTCGATCGTGGCCCGCGCGGCCGGCCCAAAGCCTCGGATCACACCCCGGCCTGGGTGCGGTTGCGCGATGGCGCAGGGTAATACCGCTCGACGAAAAGAGGGACCTTTTCGCAGAGCGGCCGGTGCGCCTCTGGTGTCGCTGTGCGACGCCGGCTTGAAGAACCGGCCGGCGCCGCGACGCAAGGCCGGTCGGTCCAAGGCCCGTCAGTCCGCCCGTTCCATGACCAGAGCCAGACCCTGACCGACCCCGATGCACATGGTGCACAGGGCGCGCCGCGCGGCGCGGTCCCGCATCTCAAGGGCGGCGGTCAGGGCCAGCCGCGCCCCCGACATGCCGAGCGGATGGCCAAGCGCGATGGCGCCGCCGTTCGGGTTGACGTGCTCGGCGTCGTCGGGCAGGCCCAGATCCCGCAGCACCGCAAGGGCCTGCGCGGCGAAAGCTTCGTTCAGTTCCACAAGGTCGATGTCGGCGATGGTCAGGCCGAGCCGTTCCATCAGGCGGCGCGAGGCCGGGGCCGGCCCCATTCCCATGATGCGCGGCGGTACACCGGCGGCGGCCATGCCGACCAGACGCGCGATCGGCGTCAGGCCGTATCGCTCCACCGCCGCGCCGGAGGCAACCAGCAGCGCGGCGGCGCCGTCGTTGACGCCGGAGGCATTGCCGGCGGTCACGCTGCCGCCCTCGCGGAAGGGCGTCTTCAGGGCGGCCAGCGCCTCCGGCGTGGTGGCGCGCGGGTGTTCGTCGTGCTCGACCATCTCGGGGTCGCCCTTGCGCCGGGGCACCGGCACGGCGACAATCTCGCGCCCCAGCCGGCCCGAGGCCCGCGCCGCCAGCGCGCGCGTCTGGCTGCGCAGGGCGAAGGCGTCCTGATCGGCGCGCGAGACATTGAAGTCGGCAGCCACGTTCTCCGCCGTCTCCGGCATGGGCTCGATGCCGTATCGCGCCTTCAGCACCGGGTTGACAAAGCGCCAGCCGATGGTGGTGTCGTGGATCTCGGCCTGACGCTGGAAGGCGGCCGTCGCCTTGCCCATGACGAAGGGCGCACGGCTCATGGACTCCACCCCGCCGGCGATGACCACGTCCGCCTCGCCGGCGCGAATGGCGCGCGCGGCCTGCCCGACGGCGTCCAGGCCGGAGCCGCACAGGCGGTTCAGCGTCACGCCGGGGACAGTATCCGGCAGGCCGGCCAGCAGTCCGGCCATGCGGGCCACGTTGCGGTTGTCCTCGCCGGCCTGGTTGGCGCAGCCCAGCATGACGTCGTCGATGGCATCGCCGGGCAGGTCGGGCGCGCGCGCCATCAAGGCGCGGATGACATGGGCCGCCATGTCGTCAGGGCGCACGGACGCCAGAACGCCGCCGTAGCGGCCGATGGGGGTGCGCACCCCGGCGCACAGAAAGGCCTCGGTCATGGCGCTGGGGTCCTCGCGGGCATTGGTTCAGGGGTTCAGGGGGTCACGGGGTCAGAGCGGAGAGGCCGAGCCCGGCGCGCCGGCGAAGCCAGCCGCTGGGGCGATAGCGATCGTCCCCGGTCAGGGCCTGCACGGTGGTCAGGATATTCAGCACAACGTCCGGGCCGAGCGCGTCGGCCAGTTCCAGCGGGCCGCGCGGATAGTTCAGCCCCAGCCGCATGGCAAGGTCGATGTCCGCCGGCGCGGCCAGGCCGGTCTGGGCCATCTCGCAGCCCAGATTGGCGATCATCGCGGCCATGCGCTGGGCGATGAAGCCGGGCGAGTCCGCGATCGCCGTAACCTTGCGCGCACGCGCCAGCAGGGCCACCACGGCGTCCCGAACGGCGCCATCGCCACCCGGCGGTGTCATCACCGTGACCCGGCTGGCGGTGTCCGGGATCATGTCGCAGGCCACCAGACGGCGGAAGTCCAGCCCGCGCCGCGCCGCCAGGGCGGAGGCGTCCTCGCCCACCGGCGCGGCCAGCAGCGGCGACCGGCCGTCATCCTGGCCCGGCCCCAGCACCCGCGCGCCGCAGGTCGTCAGCAGATCGGCCAGGGCGGGGTGATCGTCCACCAGCACCACGGCCTCGGCCGCAGCCTCCGGCGAAGCCTTGGCATCGGCCGAGGGCGTCGCCGCCCCCTCGGCGTAATCATAATGGCCGCGCCCGCTCTTGCGGCCCAACTGGCCGGTGTCCAGCCTGTAGCGGTGCAGCGGCGTGGAGCGCAAGCGCGGGTCGGCGAAGTGGCTTTCGTGCAGAAATCGCGTAACCGGATAGTTCACGTCCATCCCGGTCAGGTCCATCAGCGCGAACGGCCCCATGCGGAAGCCCAGTCCGTCGCACAGCACGGCGTCGATCTGGGCCGGCGTGGCGACGGATTCGTGCTGGATGGCAAGGGCCTCGGTGTAGTACGCGCGTCCGCCCAGGTTCACGAGAAAGCCGGGCGTGTCCTTCACCCGCACCGGCGTGCGGCCGAGGTGGCGGGCCAGCGCCTCCAGCGCGTCCAGAACCGCCGGGGCGGTGTCTGGCCCGGCAATCAGTTCCACCAGCGTCATGACCGGCACGGGATTGAAGAAGTGCAGGCCGGCCACGCGGTCGCGCCTTTGCAGCGCGGCGGCGATGGCCCCGATCGGCAGGGAGGACGTGTTGGTCGCCAGCACGGCGTTGGCCGTGACGATCCGCTCCAGCCGCTGGAACAGATCGGTCTTGGCGCTCAGGTCCTCGACGATGGCCTCGATCACGAGCGGACAGTCGGCCAGGCCGGACAGGTCGGCCACGGGCCGGATGCGGCCGACGCGAGCCTCGCGCTCTGCGGCATCCAGGCGACCCTTCTCGACGGAGCGGGCAAGGCGGGCCGCGATGGCGTCTCGTGCGTCCCTGGCGGCGCCGGCGCGGACATCCACAAGGCGCACGGGCAGGCCGGCGGTGGCGGCAAGCTGGGCGATGCCCGCGCCCATGGCGCCGGCCCCGACGACGCCCAGGGGGCCGCCGCGCAACCGTTCCGACAGGGGCCCGGTCACGCCAC
>CAYFTQ010000369.1:0-3208 GCA_964346035.1 uncultured Roseospira sp.
GCCCGGCTGGAGCGGCGTCTCGGGGATGCGGTGGCGGGTCTGGATCACGCTGGCCTCGGCCGTGTGCTCGGTGGTGCGCACGCCGGCAACGCGGCGGAAGAACCGACGGATGGACACGGCGTTGGTGGTATCGTCCGCGCCCTGGTCGATGACCTTCAGCACATCCCCGGGACCGATGATGCTGGCCGTAACCTGAGTGCCACCGGTGCCCCAGCCGTAGGGCAGCGGCATTTCGCGCCCCGCGAACGGGACCTGATAGCCGGGAATGGCCACCGCCTTGAGCAGGGCGCGGCGGATCATGCGCTTGGTCTGTTCGTCCAGATAGCCGAAGGTGATGGTTTCGTCCGCCGTGGTCATGCCCTGTCGCCTCCGTCCCCGCCGGTTCGCGCCCGGGCGTCGCGACGCAGGCGGCGGACGGTTTCCAGTTCGGCCTGAAAATCGACGTAGTGCGGCAGTTTGAGGTGTTGCACGAAGCCGCTGGCCTCCACGACGTCGGCATGGGACAGCACGAACTCGGCATCCTGCGCCGGCGCCACCACGGGTTCGCCCAACTCGGGCGCGCGCATGGCTCGGTCCAGCAGGCTCATGGCCATGGCCTTGCGCTCGGCGAAGCCGAACACCAGCCCATAGCCGCGCGTGAACTGGGGCGGCGTGGTCCGGCTGCCCTGGAACTGGTTGACCATCTGGCATTCCGTGACGGTGATGGCGCCGATGGTAACGGCGAAGCCGAGGTCCTCGGGGACGATCTCGATCTCCACCTCGCCCATGCGGATCTCGCCGGCGAAGGGATGCGTGGCGCCATGGCCGCGCTGACTGGAATAGGCCAGCGACAGCAGGAACCCTTCGTCGCCGCGCGCCAGTCCCTGCAACCTCATGGCCCGGTCGGCGGGAAACGTCAGGGGCTCGCGCGTCAGGTCGGGCACCGGGGCGCCCGGGGTATCGGCGTCCGGATCGGTCTCGGCCTCGATCAGGTCGTCGGCGTCCAGGATGTCGGCCACGCGCGGCATGTCGGCGACCAGCGGCTCCGGCGCCGTGGGCGGGACCGGCGCGGGCTCCCCGCCATCTTCGGCGGCGAGCGCGAAATCAAGCAGGCGATGGGTATAGTCGAAGGTCGGCCCCAGAACCTGGCCGCCCGGTAGATCCTTGTAGGTCGCAGAGATGCGCCGCCGGACCAGCATGGCCCGGGTCTCGATCGGTCGCGAGACGGCCAGCCGGGGCAGTGTGGTGCGGTAGGCGCGCACCAGGAAGATGGCCTCGGCCACGTCGCCCCAGGCCTGCTTGAGCGCCAGCGCGGCCAGGTCGGGGTCGAACAGCGAACCCTCGGCCATCACGCGGGCGACGGCCAGGGCCATCTGGTCACGGATCTGGGCCAGAGACAGGGCGGCGCAGGCCCGGTCGCCGCGCCGCAGGACGGCCAACTGGGCGTGGGCGGCGTCGATGGCGGCCTCACCGCCCTTGACGGCGACGTACATGGCTCAGTCCTCCGACACCGTTACGGAGCGAGGCAGCGCCGCCAGGCCATCCGGCGCGGCCAGGAAGACGTCCACCCCCTGAGGGTAGAGCGCGGCGTTCTCCGCCCAGGCGCGCGCGAAGTCGGCGGACAGGCCGCCGGCGCGCAGGCGCGTCCGGCCCTGGATACCGGGACCGGTGAGAATCCAGCCCACGCCGGTGCTCAGGCCGGCCACCTGAATGATCACGGTCGCGCCCCGATCAGGGTATTCGGCGGAGCCGATGGCGAAGGCGCTCAGGTCATCCAGCGCGGCCGGGTCACCGACCAGCGCGAAGGCCGCCGCACCGGGCGCGTCCACCAGAAGGCTGCCGGCATGGAAGCGCAGCCAGTCCCGCACGGCCTGACAATCCAGGGTCGGATCGAGCCAAACCGGCGTGTCCAGGTCAAGCAGGGTCAGGGCCACCGCGCCAGCCCATGGCAGAAGCGGCGCGGGCGGCGCAACCGCAACCGTCAGAGGATGAATGGTGCCGGGGCGAGCCATGGCCTCCAGGGCGATCCGGAACAGGGCCTGGGTCGCGAACGCCGGCTCCGCCAGGCCGGGACCAAGCGCCGGCCCGGCCACCCCCGCGCCCGCACCCGACCCGGTCATTCGCCGCGCACCAGGGTGAAGAATTCCACGCGCGTGGCGGCGGCTTCCGTTCGGATGCGTGCCCGGGCGGCGTTCTGCTCGGCCGACAGCGGCGCGATCAGGGCAGCGTCCAGGGAATCGCGGCGGGCCGGGTCCTGCAACAGGGCATCGAACACGGCCGCCAGTTCGGCATGGCGGCGGTCGCGGCCGGCGACGTGCCCATGACCGATGCGGGTGGTTCCGTCGGCGCCCGCAATGGCCACGGCGCAGCGGGTAAGGGTCATTTCCCCCAGATTGAAACGGCGGCCGTCGCCGCCGGCGCGGGCACGCACCAGGGCGGTGCCGACCTCCGGCGGGCGCAGGGTCTGGACGCGGGGGGGCACCGCGAAGCCTTGCAAGGCGGCCTCCAGGCGCGCCACGGGGGCAAGGGCGAGCACCCGCATCCAGCGTTGCCGGGCGGCGGTTTCGGGGTCTGGGGACGGCGCGGCCAAGGCCATGGAGCGGACCCATCCTTCATCAGGGGGCAGACCCCGTTCGGGGTCGCCAGCCACATTGTATAGACCATTAGATAACTAGACAACATGGCAGGCGCCGCCTTCCCGGTCAGGAAACACCTGAGGCCATGCTATGAGCCTGGTGCGCTGACAAAAACAACGGAGCCATCCGTCAGCGCACGAGAGCATTGTTTATGCATCAACGTTCCAAACTCAAGCTGATGCCTTCGTTTGGGTCGAATGGCTTATCCCTTTGGTTCCGGGCACCCCGTGATTTGGGTCGCTCGCGGACGCTCACCCCACCACCGGCGGTGACAGCCGGACGGAGGGGAAAAAGCCTTCTTCCCGCATCGTGTGTCTGGATAGCGCTCCGTCACGCGATATCTCGCCGCTACCGGAGCCAGGTGAATAATCCGGTGGGTCGATGCACTAGCAGGTATACGGCAAACCCTGACCCAGTCAAAGCAAACAGCATGACATATCTTTTTCTATTTTGTTACGGCTTGTGGAAGGGTTCTGTGGGGTCAACGCGAGGGCGGGCCTGCGTTTCATTTCCGTTAAAAGACTTATCCCCCTGCGTCCGGGGACCCCATGATGTGGGGTGCCCAGTGACCCTTGCCGCCCCACCAGCGGCGC
>CAYFTQ010000370.1:0-3205 GCA_964346035.1 uncultured Roseospira sp.
GGGTCAGTGCCTCCTCCACCGAGACCAGGTCGAACGGCTCCACGGCCAGCGGCGCCGCCCGGCGCTTGCGCCGGATCAGCCCGGCATAGGCGGCCAGCAGCTCATGGAAGCCCAGCGCATGGACCGTCTGGCGGCGCACCGTCACGGCCTCCGGCTGGCCCCGCGCGAAAGTAAGGGAACCCAGGCGGGGCCGTTCCATCAGCGCGCGGCCGCGCGCCCGCATGGCTTCCAGTCGCTGCAACTGGAACTGAAGCGCGGCCGCCATCTCGGCGCCGCTGGGGGCCTCGTCGTCCTTGGGCACCGGCAGCAGAAGGCGCGACTTCAGGAACGCCAGCCATGCCGCCATGACCAGATAATCCGCCGCCAGGTCCAGGGCCCGATCACGCGCCGCACGCACGAAGGCCAGGTACTGCTCCGCCAGCCGCAAGACCGAGATGCGGGCCAGATCCACCTTCTGTTCACGGGCCAGGGCCAGCAACACGTCCAGCGGACCGTCGAAGCCATCCAGGGTCACCACCAGCGTCTCGGGGGTGGGCGCCGCCGCGCTGGGCGGATCTTCCTGGACCGGCGACACCGCCGCAGGGTCCGGCCCGTTCCCGGTCCGCGTCATGACGCGCCCTCGGACTCAGCCCAGCAAGGCCAGGGTCGAAATCCCCTGACCCAGCCAGCCGACGATGGGAATCAGAACCTGACGGATGGGATTGAAGTCGATACCGACCTCACCCAGCAGCCAGGGCAGCAGGAACAGAACCCCGATCAGGATGAAGATGCCGACCCGCTCCAGCCGGGCCAGCGGCAGCGCCAGCGGGCGTGGCAGCAGGCCGACGGCGACCCGGCCGCCGTCCAGCGGCGGCAGCGGGATCATGTTCAGGACCGCCAGGAACAGGTTCAGCACGACCATGTTGTTGAGGGTCATGGCCGTCCATTCGGTCATCACCGCCGGCGTGAAGGCAACAAGATGGAACATCAGCGCCGCCACGAAGGCCATCAGCAGGTTTGAGCCGGGCCCCGCCGCCGCCACCAGCACCATGTCACGGCGCGGATTGCGCAGGCGCTGGAAGGCCACCGGCACCGGTTTGGCCCAGCCGAACAGGAACGGCGCCCCGATCAGGAACAGCATGCCCGGCAGCGCCACAGTTCCCACCGGGTCCACATGGCGGATGGGATTCGCGGTCACGCGGCCCAGGCGGTAGGCGGTATCATCGCCCAATCGCCAGGCTGCCCAGCCGTGCGCGGCCTCGTGCAGGGTAATGGCCAGCAGGACCGGAATCACCCAGGTCGTGGCGGCGACGATCAGGTCCGCGCTCATGACGTCATCAACTCCGCGAGGCGAGCCAGGCAGGCCGCCGGATCAAAGGGCTCGGGCGGCCGCAGGGCAGCGCGCGCGCGCGCCAGCCGGCGCTGGCCCGCGCCGTCCAGGGCGCGGCAGCCCTCGGCCACGGCGCGCATCTCGGCCATGCTGCCGTTGCAGTGAAGCACCACGTCGCAGCCGGCGTCCAACGAGCGGCGCGCGCGCGTGGCATAGTCGCCATCGAGCGCCTTCATGGAAACATCATCGGTCATCAGCAGGCCGTCAAAGCCGATGTGGCCGCGAATGATGTCGGCCACGACGGTGCCGGACAGCGTGGCCGGCGCGCCCGCGTCCAGGGCGTCATAGACGACATGGGCGGTCATGCCCAGCGCGGCGTCGGCATGGGCGCGAAAGGGCGGAAAATCGACGCGCTCCAGGGCCGCGCGCGAGGCCTCGACCACCGGCAGGGATTCATGGGAGTCGGACCGCGCCCGGCCATGCCCCGGCAGGTGCTTGATGACCGGCAGCACAGCACCGGCCAGCAGGCCCTCGACACAACTGCGGCCCAGGTCGGCTACCGCAGCGGGATCGTCGCCGAAGGCACGATCACCAATGATGTCGTGGCCGTCGGGGTCGGGAACGTCCAGCAGCGGCAGGCAGTCGACATCAATGCCCAGGGCGTGCAGGTCGTGCGCGATCAGGCGCGCGTTCAGGCGCACCGCCTCGCGGCCCAGCACCGGGTCGCGCCGGTACAGCGGCACGAAGGCGCCCTGCGGTGGCGCCGCGCGCCAGTGCGGCGGCCCCAGGCGGCGCACCCGGCCGCCTTCCTGGTCTATCAGGACCAGGACATCCGGGTGACCGGCCAGGGCACGCAGTTCGGCCACCAGATCGGCGACCTGCGCCGGGGTCTGCACATTGCGGCGGAACAGGATGAAGCCAAGCGGCCGCGCGGTGCGGAACAGCGCCCGCTCCTCTGCGTTTAGTCGCGGGCCGGCGCAACCCAATATAGCCGCCAGGGGCGCGTCATTCGCGGACAACCAGGCACTCCACGTCGCGTTGTTCAAGCGCGCGGCACAGCGCGCCGGCGGTGTCGGCGCTGGCGAGGGGACCGGCGCGCAGACGGTAGAACTGGCCCTTGTCGCCCAGATCGGCGAACACGATGACGTGTGGCACGCTGCCCAGCAGGTCCGGGTGGGCCTGACGAAGGGTCTCCCAGTGCTCCTGGGCCAGCGCGCGGCGGCGGAAGGCGGCCAACTGCACTTGCGGCCCGCTGTCGGCCACGGCGGCGACGTTCTCGGGCGGGGTGGCCGGTGGGGCCTCCGGCGCGGGCCGGGACTCCGGTTCGGGCGCAGTCTGGGGCGTCGTCTGGGGCGCGGGGTCGGGCTCTGCCCCCGACGCGGCGGACTCCGGTGTGGGGCCTGCGGGAACGCCGTCGGCCGCCTCGCCTTCCTGAAGCGGTCCCTCGGGAACCGGCGGCGGACCCTGATCCACTGGGTCGGATGCTGGGTCGGATGCTGGGACGGCGACCGTGTCGGCGGTCGGGGCAGGCGCCGGTTCAGGCGCCGGTTCAGGCGTCGGCGGTGAGACCGGACGCACCGGCCCGGGCAGAAGCTGTTCGACGGCCGAGCCGTCATCGACCTGCGCGCTGTCCCGCACCCGGGCATAGACCTCCTTGTCGGTGTTTTCGACCCGAAGCCCGCCCGGTTCGTTCGGTTCCGTCTTATAGGGGTCCGGGTCTGCCCTGACCACCGGCATGTCACGCCGTTCACCCGGCGCCGGCTGCTCCACGGCGGCCAGCATCTCGCCGGTGGCCGGGGTCGGTTCCGGAACCGGGGCCAGCACCATCCAGGCCACCCAGCCCGCCAGCGCCAGCCCCACCAGCGCGGCCAGCGGCAGCCACAGGCCGGACCGGCC
>CAYFTQ010000371.1:0-3200 GCA_964346035.1 uncultured Roseospira sp.
GGCCGGCCGCGAGGGCGGCGCCGCCGCCCGTCGCCCGCCCCTCCAGCATGAGGGCAAAGGCGGCGTGGTCGGCCGGCAGGGGTTCGTCCAGGGTGGCGCCGGGCGGCAGGATGGCGTCCAGGAACAGCGGCGCCGTGACCACGCCCTGGATCGGCCCGGCCGTGCCCTGACTGGTGGTTCCGGCAACCACGCGCAGGCGGGCGCCATCGGTGCGGGTTTCCTCGAGGATGCCAGCGGCCGGCACCTCGCGGTAGGCGGGGTCGGTCATCTTCAGACGCGCAGGAAGATTGATCCAAAGCTGGATGCCCCACAGCAGGCCGTTGTCCTGCTTGGGCATCTCGGAATGTACGATGCCTCGACCGGCGGTCATCCACTGCACGCCTCCGGGCTCGATGACACCGGCGTTGCCGGCGGTGTCCTGGTGCTCGACCCGGCCAGCCATCAGATAGGTCACGGTCTCGAACCCGCGATGCGGATGGGGCGGGAAGCCGGCGATGTAGTCGTCCGGATTATCCGAGTGCAGCACGTCCAGCATCAGGAACGGGTCCAGCATGTCGAGATCGCGGGTTCCGATCATGCGGGTGAGGTTGACGCCGGCGCCGTCCGAGGCGGCCACACCCGGAAGCACGCGCGCCAGGCGGCGGGCGGTGCTGAACGGCTCGGACGTGCCCGGCGGCCGGGACGGGGCGGGGGCGGTCTGGATGGTCATGGTCGATCCTCCAATTCAGGTGTGCGGCTGTGCAAGTCAGCGGCGCGCGGCGCCTATGACCAGAGACATGGGTGTTGCAGGATGAAGCAAAAAGGATCATCATTGGGAAACACTGTTGCAGGAACTGCATTAATTTAGGGAACACCATGGACCGCCTTGAGGCCATGCGGACCCTGGTCCAGGTTATAGAGGCCGGCAGCCTGACCGGGGCCGCCGCCCGGCTGGACATCGGAAAATCGGTGGTCAGCCGCCGCCTAGCCGAGTTGGAGGCGCGTCTGGGGGCGCAACTTGTCGTCCGCACCACGCGTCGGCTGACACCAACGGAGACCGGCCGCGCCTTTCACGCGCGGTGCCTGCGAATCCTGGCCGATGTGGAGGAAGCCGAGCAGGCCGTCTCGCTGGCCCAGGTCCGGCCCGGCGGCCTGCTGCGCATCGCCGCCCCGTTGTCGTTCGGCCTGCGCCACCTGAGTCCGGCCCTGGCGGCCTTCCTGGAGGCTCATCCGGCGATCGAGATCGACCTGGACCTGAACGACCGCCCGGTGAACCTGATCGAGGACGGCTTCGATCTGGCGGTGCGCATCGGTCGGCTATCGGATTCCCGCCTGATCGCGCGCCGCCTGGCGCCGGTTCGCCGGCTTATCGTGGCCAGCCCGGGCTATTGGGACGCGCGCGGTCGGCCGGCGCGACCTGGGGAGCTGGCCACTCATGCGGTGCTGCGCTATGCCAATGTTCCGACCTTCGACACCTGGAGCTTCATACGCGCGGACGGGACCGGCGCGGCCACGGGCGTGGGGAGTGGACGGATGTCCTCGCGCCTCGGCGCCAACAATGGCGACATCCTGATGGACATGGCCGCCGCCGGGCTGGGGGTCGCGGTGTTGCCGTCCTTTCTGTGCGGAGACGCCGTGCGCGACGGCCGCCTGGAGCCGGTGCTGCCGGCGGCGGCGCCACCGCCTTTGGACCTTCATGTCGTCTATCCGCCCACGCGCCACCTGTCGGGCCGGGTGCGGGCCTTTATCGACTTTGCGGCACGGCGTTTCGGCGACCCGCCGTACTGGGACCAGGGGTTGGGCGCGCCCACCGCAGCAGAAACACTATAGCGGCTTGCCCCAGAAGGCCATGGGTTTGGGGCTTTCCGCCGTCTCGTCCAGGTCGCGCCACGAGAAGAAAACCCGCACGCGCGGCAGTGGCGCATACCCGCGCCGGCGCCAGAAGCCATCAAGCGGTTCGTAGGGATCGGGCCGCCGGGGGTGATCGGCCGGGCGCACCACCGCGCAGAAAAGCGCCATGGTGAAGCCGCGTGCCCGGGCATGAGCCTCGCGTGCCTCGAAAAAGCCGACGCCCAGGCCGCGCCCGCGCCAAGCCTCGCGCAGCACTGATTCGCCGAAATAAAAGGCGGTGGATACGTCCAGCCCGGCGGCGGCGACGGCCTCTTGCACGTCGGCCGGCTCGCCTGTCAAGGGCACACCGGTGGCCGCGCCGACCACGCCGGCCTGGTCGTCCACGGCCGCGATCAGCACGCCGTCCGGGGCTTCGGCGTAGGTGCGGAGATACCCTTCCTCATACGCGGCGTCACCGTCGTAGAGATAGGGAAAATCGCGAAAGACCTCGGTACGCAGTCGGGCCAGGTCGGGCAGCGCGGCGTTCATCTCCGGGCCGGTCAGGGTGCGCAGGGTCACGGACATGGCGGACGTCCCGGTTTCCTTGTTCAGCGCCGCTCCAGGGTCAGGCGCGTGGAGATGGCCTCGAACGCATTCAGGAAAAGGCGTTCGGCCGCGCGCGACGGCACGGGTGTCAGGGTCAGTTCTGGCCAGGGCTTTTCCGGGATCCGCAACAGGCGGGAGACCTCGCCCGGCTCAAAGCCGGCCAGTTGCACGGCCTCGGTCGCGCCGGCGATATGGTCGGCGCGCTTGACCACGGCCTTGCGCGCGGGATCAAGGCGCGATGGCAGGCCGAAGCGAAGGTGAACGGCCACCATCAGGCGATCCTCGACCTCGCGGAAAACGTCGCCCACCACCGATTTCAGAGGTGTGATCAGGTCGTGGGTCACGTATTCGGACGCGTCATGCAGCAGGGCCGCCAGTTCCAGTTCGGTATCCCGGCGCGGCGCCAGCAGCCGACGCGTGATCTCCGCCACCACAACGGAATGCTGCGCCACGGACCAGGCGTGATCGCCCACGGTCTGGCCGTTCCAGCGCGTGTTGCGGGCCAGGCCGAGGGCGATGTCCGTCACCTCTATGTCCAGCGGCGATGGCTCGATCAGGTTCAGTCGGCGCCCGGAAAGCATGCGCTGCCAGGTGCGCGGGGCATGCTCCGCCAGGCGGGCCCGGGCGGCCGACGAGGTCTCGGGTGGCGCAGTCGGAACCCGATTCATGCCGCCTGCTCCGCGTCCGCATCGGGGGCGGAGCCGGCTTCGTTCGCGGGCGCCGGCGGGGGCGAGAAGTCAAAGGCGAGTTGGCCGTCCTCGTCCTCGGCCGGCAGCATGGCATAG
>CAYFTQ010000372.1:0-3190 GCA_964346035.1 uncultured Roseospira sp.
GTTCGACCCGGAGCGTCAGGATGCTCGCGCCGGCCTCGTCCCGTGGCGGCGGGCGCAGCAGCAGCGGCAATTGGTCCGCATCGGCCCGGCGCAGTTCGAGCCGGCCAAGCCGCCCCAGGCGCCGGGCGAAGGCGGTCGTTCCGGGCGCCTCCAGGCCGTCGTGAAGCCAGACGATGTCGGCGCGGGCACCGCCGCCATTGTCGCCGTCGGGCGGCGGGGTGCGGTCAAGGCGCCCCAGCGCGCTCGCCAGATCCTTGTCCCATGGCTTGGGAGCCAGCGCGCGCATGGCCGTGGCCGCCGTGGTCGCGCGCCCGAACCGCGCCGGCGGCGGCGCCTCGGCCTCGGCGCGGGCCGCCGTGGCGGCCAGCAGGACGGGGCGGCCCTCGCGCTCGGCGCGGGCGATCAGGTTCAGGGCCATGGCGCGGCGCTGCTCCCATGTCGGCGCCGCCGCCCAGGTGTCGTCCACCACCAGCACAAGCGGGCCGTCACCCTGTCCGACGCTGTCGGGATTGACAACCGGGCCGGCCAGTCCGACCAGCACCAGCAGCGCCAGCAGCAGGCGCAATAGGACCAGCCACCAGGGCGAATGCGCCACTTCCGGGTCCCCGGCGCGCAGCCCGAAAAGCAACCCCACGGCCGGAAAGGCCAGCCGGCGCGGCGCCGGCGGAGTGGCCCGCAGCAGCCACCACAGGAGCGGCAGGGTGAACGCGCCCAGCAACACCCAGGGGGCCGTCAGCGCCAGCGGTCCAAGTGTCAGCACGGCGGGTGCGCCTTCCGGTTGCCGGTGTGCGCGATGGCGCCCGCCGCGTCATGGATCATCGTCGTCGGGGGTCTTGCTGTCATGGTTGGGGTCCGCGCGCGCCGGCAAGGGCCTGATACAGAGCCAGCAGCAGCCCCGCCGCCGGCTGCCCGGTGTGATGGCCGAGCAGGCGCCAGCCGGCCGAGCGGGCCAGCGCCGCCAGCCCGGCACGATGGTTTGCCAGCCGCTCCAGATACGCGTCTCTCAGGCCCTCGGCTCGATCCAGGACCAGATCGCCCTCGCCCTCCAGGCCGTGCAGGCGCACGCGGCCCCGCAGCGGAAAGGTCTCCTCGATCGGATCGAGCACTTGCACCAGCACACCACCCGCGCCGCGATCGACCAAAGGCCGCAGCAGGGATTCGGTTCGCGCCAGCGGGGCCAGGAAATCGCCGATCAGCACCACATGACCATGCCGCGGCACGGTGTCCACCGGCGGCGGACCGCCGTCGCCGTCGCCGTCGCCGTCACCGTCAGGGGTCCGCGCCAGCGACGCGGCCAGTCGGCTCAGCCCGACCCGCCCACCGGCCGGCGGGCGGGCGCGGTGCCCATCGGCATCAAGCAGGGCGAAGCGCTCGCCGGCGCGTTCCAGCAGCACCGCCAGGGCCAACGCCAGCAGGGCGGCGCGCTCGCCCTTGGTGGTCTGTCCGGGCGTGCTGGCGAAGTCCATGGAGGCGGAACCATCCACCCACAGCCAGACGGTCTGGGCTGCCTCCCATTCCAGTTCGCGCACATAGACCGGGTCGGCGCGCGCGGTGCGACGCCAGTCGATGGACTGCGGCCGGTCGCCGGGCTCGTACCGGCGATACTGCCAGAAGGTTTCTCCCACCCCGGCCCGGCGGCGACCATGCAGGCCCTGGGCCACGGTGGCGGCCACCCGCTGGGCGTTGACCAACAGCGCGGGCAGCGGTCCGGCAAGGGCGCCGGCGCGGGCTTCCAGGGGGACGGTCGCAGCCGACCGGTGCGGGCGCGTCGTTTCGGGCATGGCCCCGCCCTCGTCACTGGGAACTGATCCCTTCCACATAGGCATGCCGATGCCGGCTGACGAGTCCCGCCGGTGTGCCATTGCGCCTTGCGTGGGGGCGGCCGATCGCCTACCCCTATGCGCCTTGTCTTCCGCAGCCCGAACGGAGCCCCGCGCCGCCATGCGCATCCTGCGCCACCACGACGAATTCCCGCCCGCCTGTCGCGGCGCGGCGGTGGCGCTGGGCAATTTTGACGGCGTTCACCGGGGCCATCAGGCGGTGATCGAGGCCACGCGAGACGCTGCCCGCGCGCTGGGGCCGCAGGCACCCTTCGGCATCATGACGTTCGAGCCGCACCCGCGCCGCCTGTTCCAGCCCGACGCCGCGCCCTTCGCGCTGTCCTCGCTGCGCACCAAGGCGCATCGACTCGAGGCCATGGGCGCGGAATTCCTGTTCGTCCAGCACTTCGACCAGTCCTTTTCCAGTCATGCGCCGGACTGGTTCATCGTCGAGGTGCTGCATCGCGGCCTGGGGGTCCGCCACGTGGTGTGCGGCGAGGATTACGCCTTCGGCCACAAGCGGGCCGGCAACGCCGACCTGATGCGCGCCATGGCGGCCGAGCTGGGCTTTGGCGTGACCACGGTGGCCCCGGTGCGCGACGGGGCGGGAGCCATTCTGTCCTCCACCCGCGCGCGCGAAGCCATCGCGGCAGGAAACATGGATGAGGCGGCGGCCGTGCTCGGCCACGCCTGGGAGGTCGAGGGCCGGGTCGAACACGGCGACGCGCGCGGCCGCACCATCGGCTTCCCCACCGCCAACCTGCGCCTGGGCGAGTACGCCCAGCCGGCGCGCGGGGTCTATGCCGTGCAGGCCGGCATCGACGAGGGGCCGGACACCGTATGGCACGAGGGCGTCGCGAACTATGGCCGCCGGCCCACCTTCGGCGGCGGGCTGCCGCTGCTTGAGGTGAACCTGTTCGATTTCGACGGAGATCTTTATAACCGGCATCTGCGGGTGCGGATGGTGGCCTTCCTGCGGCCCGAGCGCGCCTTTGACGGACTGGAGGCGCTGAAGGCCCAGATCACCGCCGACGCCGACGCGGCCCGCAGCCTGCTGAGCGAGTCCAGGGCGCAAACCCCCGGGGATCAAGTGTGATGAGCGTGGACTATAAATCGACCGTTTTCCTGCCCCGCACCGCCTTTCCCATGAAGGCCGGACTGGCGAAGAAGGAACCCGAGATCCTGGCGCGCTGGGAGGCCATGGACCTGTACGGCCGTCTTCGCGAGCAGTCCAGGGGGCGCGAGAAGTTCATCCTGCATGACGGCCCGCCCTACGCCAACGGCCACCTTCACATGGGCCACGCGCTCAACAAGATCCTCAAGGACGTCATCACCCGCGCTCACCAGATGCTGGGCAAGGATTCCAACTA
>CAYFTQ010000373.1:0-3177 GCA_964346035.1 uncultured Roseospira sp.
ACGCCTTCGTTTGGGTCGATGCACTGGCATGTCCGATCACCACCGCACGACGACGGCCAGACAGCCGTTCTAAAACGCCTGCGGTATGCTATTCTTTGACCGGCGGCGCGCCAGCCGTCGCCGGTCCCGCGTGATCCGCGTGATCCGCGTGATCCGCTTGTTCCTGCGCCCGGCCGGGCCGTTTCTGGGGGGAAACCGCCATGTTCAGATCTGCTTCCGTATTTCCGCGTTCGCGCATCGTGGCGGCCGGCGCCTTGCTCGCGCCCCTGCTGGCGGCACCGGCCCATGCCGGCCTTGAGGTCTGCAACCAGACCAACGTCGCGCGCTGGCTGTCGGTCGGGTATTTCGATGATGGCGTCAACGAGGCCTGGACCTCAGAGGGTTGGTGGGAAGTCCTGCCCGGAGAGTGCGTGGTGCCGATCGAGGACGACCTGTCGCAGCGGTTCTATTACTACCGCGCCGAGGACCCGGAGGAGAACTTCACGGGTGACCCGGGCAAGACCTTCTGCTCCGTTGACGACGCCTATACCATCGTCGGCAATCAGGACTGCGAGGCGCGGAATTATGAAACACTGGAATACCTTGAGGTGGACACGGGCGAGGCGAACGCCATCTTCACCCTGGTCCTGAACCCGAACACCGTGCCCGGCGCGTTGCCCATCGGCGCCGAGCCGTCCGCGCCGGACCCCATGGGCACGGATGAAGGCCAGGCGGCCGAAACAGAGACCGAAACCGAAACCGAAACCCTGGCCGACCAGGACAGCGCGGACGCCACCGCCGGCTCATCGCCGTTCGGGGGCGCCGTCGCCACCCTGCCCGGCGACGACGGCGACCCGCTGGCGGAAATCTATCAGGCCATCCTGGGGTCATGGCGCCAGGTGGACGACCGCGCCGCTCGAATCACGTTTAACGACGATATGTACGCCCGCTATAGGGTCAACGAGTTGATCGAGACCGGCCCGTTCGAGATCGCCAGCGCCTGCCCGGGCGAGGCCGGCGCCAGCGACGGCGACCCCGTGGTCGTCGTTCGCCTGCCCGGCAAGACAACGCCCGAATGCCTGGATGTGTTGTACGTCGATGACGCCACACTGGAGATGCTGACCTATCCGGACGGCCGTTTGCTGCGCTTTGACGCGTCGGCGAACTGAGCCCGCCGGCCCGCCCCGCCGTCGCCGGGTGGCGCGGACGGACCCGCCAGGGTGGACCGGCGGCTCCCTGGAAACTCCTGGCGCGAACGGAACGGTTGATGTCACGCCATGTCGAGACCTTCCTGGAAATGATGGCGGTGGAGCGCGGCGCCTCCGCCCATACCCTGGATGCCTATGGACGCGACCTGGCCATGCTGGCGCAGTGGCTGGGCGCCACCGCGCTGGAGTGCGCCGACACGGCGGCACTGCGCGGATTTCTCCAGGATCAGGCCGCGCGCGGCATGGCGCCGCGCACGGCGGCACGGCGGCGATCCACCCTGCGGCGCTTCTATGGCTTTTTGGCCGCCGAGGGCATCAGACCCGACGATCCCGCCGACATCCTGGACGCGCCACGCCGGGACCGCCCGCTGCCGCGCCTGTTGGAGGAATCCGAGGTCGAACGCCTGCTGGCCGCCGCCCACGCCTGGGACGGAACGCATGGTCTGCGAGCGTCCGCGTTGCTGGAACTGGTCTATGCCGCCGGCCTGCGGGTCTCGGAACTGGTCGCTCTGCCGTTGGCGTCCGTGGCGCGCGATCCCGCCGTTCTGCTGATCCGGGGCAAGGGCGAAAAGGACCGCATGGTGCCGATCGGCGAGCCGGCGCGCGACGCGGTCAAGGCCTACCTGCCGGCACGGGACACCTTCCTGGCCCCGTCCGGACGGGCACGCAAGGCGGGGGCGCGCTTTCTGTTCCCGTCCCGCGCCGCCGCCGGGCACCTGACCCGCGACGGCTTTGCCAAGATGCTGACCGAACTGGCGGTGCGCGCCGGCCTGCCGCCGGGCCGCATCTCGCCGCACGTGCTGCGGCATTCCTTCGCCACCCATCTGCTGGCGCACGGGGCCGACCTGCGCGGTGTTCAGGCCATGCTGGGGCATGCCGACATCACCACCACCCAGATCTACACCCACGTTCTGGACGCGCGCGCGCGCGCGCTGGTGGCCGGCCACCATCCCCTTGCCGATCCCGCTGCCGCCGCCGACGCGGCGGGACCGGCATGAGGGCGCGGGCGCTTGCGGCCGTGCTGCTGGCGGCCGTCGTCTGCATGCAGGCGGCCGCAGGGCCGGCCGCCGCTTTCGAGGACCGAAGCGCCCACGTCGTGCTGAACGCGGCCTCCGGCGACATCCTGGACGCCCGCAAACCCAACCACCTGCGCTATCCGGCCTCGCTGACCAAGATGATGACGGTGCTGATGCTGTTCCGTGCGCTGGACGCCGGCACCATCACGCCGGATACGGCCATCGTCATGTCGCCCACGGCGGCGGCCGCGACCCCGGTCAAGCTGGGGCTGGCGCCGGGCGGCACCATCACCGTGGCCGAGGCCGTCCCGGCGCTGATCGCGCGTTCCGCCAATGACGTGGCGGTGGCGGTGGCGGAGCATCTGGCCGGCACCGAGACCCTGTTCGCTCTGGAAATGACCCGCGTTGCCCGCACCGAACTGGGCATGACGCGGACCACGTTCCGCAATGCCTCCGGCCTGCCGGACGACGCCCACAGAACCACCGCGCTGGACATGGCCCGACTGGCCCATGTGCTGTGGCGCGATCATGCCAGCCGCTTCGACGCCTTTGCGACCGAGGTGTTCCGGTTCCAGGGTCGCGGCCTGGGCAGCTACAATCGCCTTTTGCGCGAATACGAGGGCGCCGACGGCCTGAAGACCGGCTTCACCTGCGCGGCCGGCTACAACCTGGCCGGCACAGCCCTGCGCGACGGCGCGCGCATCATCGCAGTGGTCATGGGGCATGCCTCCTCGGCCGACCGCTACGCCACCATGGAACGGCTGCTGGACGACGGCTTCGATACGGCACGAGCGCCCGCCGACGCGACCGGCGGGGTCGGGACGAACCCGATTCCCACCACCGCCGGGCCGGACGCGGACGGTGCCATGACGCCGGCGACCGCGCGTCCCCTGGTGCCGCCGCTGGCCGATCTGCTGACCCTGAACGGCCTGGCGGTGCCGCGCCCCTTGCGCGCCGAACCGCCACCCGACGCC
>CAYFTQ010000374.1:0-3175 GCA_964346035.1 uncultured Roseospira sp.
GAGCCGGCGCGCCGCGGTGGAGGCGGTGGCCAGCGGCCGGGGCGGGGTCGCCGGCGGGGCCCCCGCCCCCTTCCAGGAGGGGGTGGCCTTCCACGACCTGGGGCTGGTGGTCATCGACGAACAGCACCGTTTTGGTGTCGATCAGCGCCTCGGCCTGTCCGCCAAGGGGCGCGACGCCGATGTCCTGGTGATGACCGCCACACCGATCCCGCGCACACTCAGCCTGACGCACTACGGCGACATGGATGTCTCGCGCCTGGACGAGAAACCGCCCGGCCGCCAACCGATCGAAACGGTCGTGCTGTCGCTGAACCGCCTGCCCGAGGTGATCGCCGCCATCCGCCGCGCCGTCGACGGCGGCAACAAGGTCTATTGGGTCTGCCCGCTGGTGGAGGAGTCGGAAAACGCCGATCTGGCCGCCGCCGAGAGCCGGCATGCCGATTTGCGCGAGACCTTCGGCGGCCGGGTCGGCCTTGTCCACGGACGCATGAAGGCGGTCGAGAAGGACGCCGTCATGGCCCGCTTCGCCGGCGAGGGCGTGGACATCCTGGTCGCCACCACCGTCATCGAGGTCGGCGTCAACGTGCCGTCCGCCACCGTCATGGTCATCGAGCACGCCGAGCGCTTCGGGCTGGCCCAGTTGCACCAGTTGCGCGGCCGCATCGGGCGCGGCGCCGCACGATCGACCTGCCTGCTGCTGTACCAGGGTCCACTGGGCGAGGTCGCGCGCAATCGACTCAGGGTCATCCGCGAGACCGAGGACGGCTTTGTCATTGCAGAAGAGGACCTGCGCCTGCGGGGCGCCGGCGAGGTGCTGGGCACACGCCAGAGCGGCATGCCCGGGTTCCGGCTGGCCGACCTGGAGGTTCATGACGACCTGCTGGCCATGGCCACCGATGACGCCCGCCTGATACTGCATCGCGACCCGGACCTGGAAGGCGAGCGCGGCCGGGCCCTGCGTGTCCTGTTGTACCTGTTCGAACGCGACGCCGTTGTGCGCACCCTGCGCTCGGGCTAGCGGCCGGGCGGCGTGCTTGAACCGTTCCCGACCGCATGGCATCTCTTGGGCCATGCGGCCCCGCCCCTGGCGACGGCTCGCCCACCATCATCGCCGCGCCAACGCGGCTTCAGGGAGGATGCCCCACCATGTCCGTCAGCACCGCACCCCAGACCGATCCGCACGCCCTGGCCAGGGCGCTCAGCGGCTTTCACATGATCGATGGCGCCCTTGTCGCCGCCGGCGCCGGGCGCGCCTTCGACGTCATCAACCCGGCCACCGGCGATGTCATCGGGCAGGCCGCCGAGGGCGACGCGACCGACGTGGACCGCGCCGTCCAGTCCGCCGCCCGCGCCCAGGCCGAGTGGAAGCGCCGCCCGGCGCGCGAACGGGGCAAGCTGGTGGCCGCCTGCGGCGCCCGCCTGACCGAGCACGTCGAGGAACTGGGTCGCCTGGTCGCGCTGGAGACCGGCAAGGCGCTGCGCACGGAGAGCCGGGTCGAGGCCTCCGTCCTGGCCGACATGTTCACCTTTTTCGGCGGCCTGGGCTCGGAACTGAAGGGCGAGACCGTGCCCTTCAACCCCAACATGTTGACCACCACCATTCGCGAGCCGGTCGGCGTCGTCGGCGCCATCATCCCCTGGAACGTGCCGCTGTTGCTGATGGCCATGAAGATCGCGCCCGCCCTGGTGGCCGGCAACACGGTGGTGGTCAAGTCTGCGGAAGAGGCCCCGCTGACCGTCCTGCGCGTGTGCCAGATCATGAACGAGATCCTGCCGGCCGGCTGTTTCAACATCCTGTCCGGCTTCGGCCCTGAATGCGGTGGTCCGCTGGTGGCCCATCCCAAGGTCGCCAAGATCAGCTTTACCGGCTCTGTCGAGACCGGGCGTATCGTCTCGCGCGCGGCCGCCGAGCGCCTCATCCCGGTCACCCTGGAGTTGGGCGGCAAGAGCCCCATGATCGTCATGGGCGACGCCGACCTGGACCGCGCGGTAGAGGGCGCCGTCACCGGCATGCGCTTCACGCGCCAGGGCCAGAGCTGCACGGCCTCGTCACGCATCTACGTCCACGATTCGGTTCATGACGCCTTCGTCGAGAAGGTGCGCGCGCGTGTCGATGCCCTGAAAATGGGCGACCCGCTGGACGAGGAAACCGACATCGGCACCATCATCTCGCCGCAGCAGTTCGAGAAGGTGCAAGGCTTCATCGAGGCCGGCAAGGCCGCCGGCGCGACCGCGATCACCTGCGCCAGCATGCCCCGGGACCCGGCGCTGTCCAAGGGCCTGTTCCTGCAACCGGTCATCTTCACCGACATCGCCCCCGATGCCGCCCCGGCGAAGGAGGAAGTCTTCGGCCCCGTCGCCTGCATCTTCCGCTTCACCGACCATGACGCCGTGATCGAGGACGCCAACAACAGCGAATACGGCCTGGCCGCCACCATCTGGACCAAGGACCTGAAAACCGCCATGGACGCCACCCAGCGGCTGGAGGCCGGCTTCGTGCAGGTCAACCAGAACCTGGTGGTGCAACCGAACCTGTCCTATGGCGGGGTGAAGTCGTCCGGGCTGGGCAAGGAGGCCTCGCTGGAATCCATGCTGGAACACTTCACCCACAAAAAGACCGTCATTTTCAACATGACGTAGGGGAGGGCCGGGCATGCGCCGCGTACCGCGCTGGCTCCCGCGCCTCATCGCCGTGCTGATCGGCCTTGTCGCCGGCGCGGTGGCGGGAGTCTCCGGTGTCGGGCTGGTGACCGCCTGGCGCACCCTGCCGGTGACAACGGGCGCGTTCGCGCTCGGCGCCGATGTTCTGTCGGCCCCGGTTACGGTGCGCCACGACGCGCATGGCGTTCCGCTGGTGGAAGCGTCGTCCTGGACCGACGCCGCCGCCGCCATGGGCTGGCTGCACGCCCGCGACCGCCTGTGGCAGATGGAGACCATGCGCCGCCTGGGCGCGGGCCGGCTGGCCGAGGTGGTTGGCGCCCCCGCCGTGCCTGTGGACCGCTTCATGCGCACGCTCGGTCTGGAACGGGCGGCTCGCGCCCAGTGGACGGCGCTGGACCCCGACACCCGCGCGGTCCTGGAATCCTATGCCGCCGGGGTCAACGCCTTCCTGACCGATCCACCGGGCGGGCTGCCGATCGAATTCCGCCTGACCCTGCATGCCCCGGAACCCTGG
>CAYFTQ010000375.1:0-3157 GCA_964346035.1 uncultured Roseospira sp.
GGGGTTCTGGCTACCGAACGATCCGCGGGGTTCGTGGTCGCAGTTCGTCGGGGCGTGGGAACTGTTCCGATACGGTCGCGCAACCACGACCGACACTCGCCAATCGGTGGCACATGTTTCCAACGATGCCCCGCAACGCCGCGCGGCACGGCGCGCGTTGAAAAGACCCCCTGTACGATTGACCGGGAAACAGGCGTGGACCGTCGGGCAGGGCTTCGCTAATTACTTTGCCGACACACCGGTGCGGGCGTGGGCGTGGGTGTCGAACCGGTCATCGTCTATGACACCCTGGGATCGGAACGGGACAACGGCATGGCGGCGAACGGCAAGACAGGGACCGATGGGCGCGCGCGACCGGCTGCGGAGGCGCCCCGGGGCGGGGCCGCGCAGGCGGACGTCGCGGTTGACGTGCTGGTGATCGGCGGTGGCCTGGTGGGCGGAACCCTGGCCTGCGGCCTGGCCGGGCATGGGGTTTCCGTGCTGGTGGCGGAACGCGACGACCCGGCCGGCTGGATGACCAACACCCATGATGGCCGCGCCTCCGCCGTGGCGCTGGGCTGCCAGCGCATTTTCGAGGCGCTCGGTATCTGGCGCCACATGGCGCCCGACTGCCAGCCGATCGAGGACATCCGCATCGTCGATTCCAACCGCCCGTGGTACATGCATTATCACCGCCACGATGCGGGCGACGAACCGATGGGCTACATGGCGGAAAACCAGGTTACGCGACGCGCCATCCAGACGCGGCTGGCCGCTTTGCCGCTGGTCGAGCAGCGCGCGCCGGCGACCGTGGACCACCTGGAGCGCGACGCCCACGGCGTTCGCGCCCGTCTGTCCGACGGCACGGCGGTGCGCGCCCGCCTGGCGGTGGCGGCGGACGGCCGCCACTCGCCCACGCGCGCGGCCGCCGGCATCGGCACCGCCGGATTGGGATATGGCCAGGGCGCCATCGTGCTGACCGTCGAACACGACATCGACCACCAGGGCACCGCGATCGAACACTTCCTGCCCGGCGGGCCGTTCGCCACGCTGCCGCTGCGCGGGCGGCGCTCGTCCATCGTCTGGACCGAGCGCGCGGACTGGATCGATGACCTGATGGATCTGCCCGAGGATCGCTTCAAGGCCGAGTTCATGGCCCGCTTCGGCGACCACTTCGGTGACGTGCGGTTCGTCGGACCGCGCTTTTCCTATCCGCTGTCCTTGCAGATGGCGGACCGTTATGTGGACCGGCGCCTCGCGCTGGTGGGGGACGCGGCCCATGGCATGCACCCTGTGGCCGGTCAGGGTATGAACTATGGCCTGCGGGACGCGGCCGTTCTGCTGGAGGGGATCGTGCGGGCGCACCGGCTGGGTCTGGACATCGGCACGCCCGACGTTCTGCGCCGCTATCAGGGCCTGCGGTGGATCGACAACGCGGTCATGCTGGCGGCGACGGACGGCATCGTGCGCCTGTTCTCCAACGACATCGAACCCCTGCGCCTGGCGCGTACCGCCGGGCTGGCGGTGGTGGACCGGTTGGGGCCGATGAAGCGCCTGTTCATGCGCCACGCCATGGGCACCACGGGCATTGTCGGGGGCGTGCCGCGCCTGATGCGGGGCCGCGCGCTGTAGCGGGCACAGCACAAGGCGCGCTTCGCTGCGGTCAGTGCGCCTCGATCGGAGCGATGGAATCCACCACCCGCAGCAGCGCGTTGGCGACGGTGATGATGAGCTGGCCCGACACGAACAGATCATAGGCGCCGTCGTGACCCGACAGCACGAAGCCGTTCGTGTTGCAGACCAGACCCATGCGGCGGCCCTCCAGGAAAACGCTCTGGGTTCGGGCCTGATAGACCCCCTCGATGATGGTCCGGGCCAGGTCGCGCGCCTCGTCCAGGGTGAAGCTGTCGATGGTGCTGTCGGACTTGCTCTGGTTAAAGGCGAAGATGGCGCGCAGATCGATTCCGCCGGGGCCGGGGCCGGGGCCGGGGCCGTCGCCCTGTTCCGTCGCGCCGCCACCGGCAAGCCCGATCCAGCCCGACGGGTCGGCGCCTGCCTCTCCGGCCAGACCGCTGGCCGGCGCAATGACAAGATGCGACACGCCCTTGCCGGCGGGAAACAGATAACAGCGTTCGTTCAGATCGATACGCACCTCGCGCGGCCCCGATGGGCGCGGACCTGCGTCCTTGCCTCCGGCCTTGGCCTTGTCGGCTCCGGCGCCCTTCTGCGGCGCCACCGTGATCGTGCTGACCCGAACCATGGCGGTGTCCCCGGCTTCGTTTCGTGTTCGCTATCGCGCCCGCACCCCCGGGGTGTAGAAGTCCGGCCGGGCCAGGTCGGCGCCGCCGACGTGGCGCTTGCCCGGATCGACATCCTGGATGGCCTCTCGCAGGGCGTCGCAGCGCATTCCGTGGGCGAACGCGGCCGAGGCATCGGCCGCGTCCAGACCCTCGGCCGTGATGCCCGCGCAGCGGGCCTGATAGCGCGCCATCAGGTCGGCCGGGGACAGCGCCCCCAGGTCCACGGCGGTGCCGTCCCGCGCCGCCGCGTTGGCCCAGGCCAGCGGCAGGAGAGCCGCCGCCGCGCACGCCAACCGGGCTGCTCCGCGCCATGTCATCTCAAACCGCCCGGATCTTGACGTAGGACCCGGGCGCGTCCTCGATCGGCTTGAGCTTGCCTTCGCCGGGCTGGCGCGCGGGTACCGTTTCGCCGGCATGCTTTCCGACCCATGCCGCCCAGTCCGGCCACCACGAGCCGGCGTGTTCCTTGGCCGCCGCCAGCCATGTCTCCGGGGTCTTGGAGCGGCTGGGGCTGGTCCAGTGGCAGTATTTGTTGGACGCCGGCGGATTGATGACGCCGGCGATATGGCCCGAGGCCGCCAGCACGAAGCGCACCGGTCCGGAATACAGGTGCGAGCTGCGGAAGGTCGAAACCCACGGCGCGATGTGGTCCTCGCGCGCCGACAGGAAATAGGCCGGGGTCTTGACCTTGCTCAGGTCGATGGGCACGCCGTCCAGGGTGATGCCACCGGGCTGCTTTAGGATGTTTTCCACATAACACTTGCGCAGATAGAAGCTGTGCATGGCTGCCGGCATGCGTGTGCTGTCCGAGTTCCAGTACAACAGGTCGAACGGGAACGGTTCCTTGCCCATCAGATAGTTGTTGACCACGAACGACC
>CAYFTQ010000376.1:0-3156 GCA_964346035.1 uncultured Roseospira sp.
TCATGGCGAGTCCGGAAAGGTCCTTGATGAGGCGGGAGCCTATCGCTCGCGCGCGGCCTGGTCCAGAACCGCGCGATAGCGTGCCACCACGGCGGCGCGCGAGAAATCGGCCGCCACCCGTTCCGCCCCGCGCCCGACCAGGTGGGTGGCCAGATCGGGACTGTCGAGAACGCGCCGGATGGCCCCGGCCAGGGCGGCGGCATCGTCCTTCGGCACCAGAAGAGCGTCCTCGCCGTCGCGCACCGTCTCTGCCGGTCCATCGGCATCGCATACAACCAGGGGCTTGTCGTGTGCCCATGCCTCCACGGTGACGGTGCCGTTGGGCTCGTAGCGCGACGGAAACACGACCATGTCGGCGGCCCGCATCAGGGCCGTGCGATCGGATCGCCAGCCCAGGAAGCGCACCCGCCCCGCCACGCCCAGACGCGCGGCCTGGGTCTCCAGGGCGGCGCGGTCCGGTCCCTCGCCGGCGATCCACAGCCAGGCGTCCGGCACCTCGACCAGTGCGCTCAACAGCACGTCCAGCGCCTTGGCCCGGTGCAGCCGCCCCAGCGCCAGCAGCACCGGCGCGCCCTCTGGCGTATCATGATCGGCCCGCCGCGCCGGCGCGGCGGTCTCGTCCACAACGCAGAAATTCGGAATGTGGTGGGTGCGCTCCGCCGGCCAGCCGCCTTCGATCATGTGCCGTCGAATGCCGGGGATAATGGCGATCAGGTGATCAAAACCCCGGTAGTACTTGAGGTCATAGTAGCCGCCCAGACGCGCCACCCGCGCCCACGGCCCGGCCGGCAGCTTGGCGGCAGCGCGGTTCATCCACGAAAGCGCGACTCGGGTGTCTGCAGCACGCATAAGGCGGGCCAGGCGGATCGGAGTCCAGCGGTCCAGGGCACCGCCGAACGGCAGCGTCTCGACCCGGCAGCCGGCGGCCTCCAGCGCGGCCACCCGCTCGGCATGCGGCCGGATGACCAGCGACTGGTCCACGCCGTCGGCCTGCATCGCCGTGGCCAGGGTGGTAAAAAACGTCTCGGCGCCACCGTGGGCCGCGCCGGCCATGATCTGGGTCAGGTGCATGTGGGCTGTCTGCCTCCCTACTCCACCGGCGAGATGGCCTCCCAGCGGTGGACGGCGTCGAAGCCTTCCAACACGACGCCGTCGAAGCCAAGGTCCATGATGGCGACGAAGAACTCGCCCAGCAGCGCCTTCCAGGCCGGGTCCCAGAATTCCGTGAAATAGGCGCCCGGGCGTTCGCGCGCGGCCGCCGACAGCCAGCGCGGATTGCCAAGGGTCCACGACGGTTGCCAGTAATAGGCGGTCTCATGCGCCAGGGCTACATCGAACAGCGCCAGCACCAGCCGTCGAGCACCCAGTTTCTTGTGGCGCAGGGCCTTGACGTGCTCTGCGCCCAGCGCGCGCTCGCCCAGTACGAAAGGGTCCAGGATCACGATGTCGTGGTTGGTGTCCGACAACGCCCCGACCAGAAGGCTGACATCGCCGAAGGCGGCGGCGTCCTCCAACACCAGGACCGAACGCGCCTGGTGCGGGTCCGTGATGGTCTCGGCGTTCTGATCGGCCGGCCGGGCAGCAATGATGGCGTCCAGACGGCCGTCCGGATCGGTGTCCACATGCGACAGCACACCGGCGGCGGCGGCACGTTGACGGGCTTCCTCAGCGGCGGCGGCGTCGGCGCAGTGGTCGATGGAGACCAGGGTCAGATTCAACTGGCGCAGCACCGGCAGGGCTTCCGGAAGCGCCGGCGGGTCGCCGCAGAACTGGCCGTCCAGAACCAGGCCGTCGATGGCGCCGACAAAGCCGCTGGACAGCTCTCCGACGCCGGCGGCCGGACTGTCGGGCGACGGCGCGCCGCCTCCGACCTGGGTGGCGCGGGCGGCCTCCAGGATGGCCTCGCGCCGGGTGCGGAAGGCCAGCGGCGCCGCACCCCGGGCCAGGATGGCGAAGCCGGGATCGCGGCCCCGGGCATAGCGCGCCAGTTCCCGCACGATCAGCCGCAGTTCGTCACGGAAGGACGGGATCAGCCACGCCGGCAGGCCCAGCAGCGGCTCCCCGGGATCGCCATAGGGCCGGCCCTGGCCCGGCTGGCGGCCGCCGTCGCGCCCGCGCAGGGGCGGCAGGCCGCCGATGGACGGGCGCTCGTACAGGCCCTGCGGGTCCATGCCCTCCTGTTCGGGCGCCAGCCCTAGGCCGCGCATCCGCTCTTCCAGCGCCTGCGTGGCCGGGCTGGAGGGCGCGGCGCCGCCGTCCGCACCCGTCTGCGCGCGCGCAGACGGCGCCGACGCCGGCATGAGGGCGAGCGCAACGGCGAACGCAAGCGCCCGCCCGAACCCGATCCGATGTTCCGAACACAACGTCATCTGGCGGTCTCCACGACCAGGTCGGCGATGGCAAGGCAGGCCGTCAGCCCCGGGCTTTCGATGCCGTACAGCGCGACATACCCCGGCACGCCGGTTTCGCGGGCGGACTGTATCACGAAATCGCGCTGCGGTTCTCCCGGCGCCTGCACCTTCGGCCGCACCCCCGCATAGGACGCCGACAGGGCACCGTCCGGCAATCCGGGCCAATAGCGCCGGATACTGTCCTCGAACGCGGGAACCACGCTATCGTCAACGCCGTAGTCGATAGCCTCGACATAGTGGACATCGGGACCGAACCGCCCCTGCCCGCCCAGATCTCGGGTGTAGTGAATGCCCAGGCTGGCCCGGCCCGGCACCGGATAGATCAGGCGCGCGAACGGCGCCCGTCCACTCAGCCCGCAATAGACACCCTTGGCATAGTACAGGGGCGGGATGGGATCGGACGGAACCCCTTCAATCGCGCGAGAAACCGCCTGCGCGCCCAATCCGGCGCAATTGACAACGCTGTCGGCCCGCAGTCGCATGGCATCGGGGCCGCCGGTGGACAGCTCCATACCATGGTCACGCACCTGGCCCGCCACCACCGGGGCATGCACGGCCAGCATGGCGCCGGCCGCCTCGGCCTCACCCAGCAGAGACAGCATGAGGGCGTGACTGTCCACAATGCCGGTGGTAGGCGAGTGCAACGCTGCCGCGCAGTCCAGACCCCCGGGTTCCAGCCGCATGGCCTCGGCGCCGGACAGCCAGGGCAGGTCAACGCCGGCGGCGGCCGCGCGCGCCCGCGCGC
>CAYFTQ010000377.1:0-3138 GCA_964346035.1 uncultured Roseospira sp.
AAACCTCCGAACTACTGGTGGTGATGAATGAGGGATTGTGGGAAGCTCAGCCTGGGACATCCACGCCGGGGAGCCCACCCCACCTTGTCCGCTCTGTGGGCGCCCAGGCTAGGCCGGCGCCACCATGCGGCCCAGTGGACGGCCGCCGAAAACATGCATGTGCAGGTGGGGGACCTCCTGGTTGGCCTTGGCGCCAATGTTCGACAGCACCCGATAGCCGTCCTCGGCGACGCCGGCCTGACGCGCGACCGTTCCCACGGCGCGGACGAACGCGGCGATTTCGGCGTCGCTGGCACGGTCGGAGAAGTCGGCCCAGTTTTCATAGGCGCCCTTGGGGATGACCAGGATGTGGGTCGGCGTCTGCGGGTTGATATCGTGGAAGGCGAGCGTGTGCTCGTCCTCGAACACCCTGTTGCAAGGGATTTCGCCTCTCAGGATGCGGGCGAAGATGTTGTCGGGATCATAGGCCATGAGCGGCTCATCTCCGGTTGGCGTGCGGCGGGTGGCGCGGCGTGCGGCCACCGAAACGGAAAACGACGCGCCGGGAGACCCGACGCGCCGTTTCCAGATAGGATCCGCTAGGGATCAAGTCCAACCCAAGCCCGGGGGGCTTAGTTCTGGAACATGACTTCCACGCGGCGGTTCATGCGCTCGACGGTGCCGTCCGGGGTCGGAACCATCAGACGCTCTTCACCGTAGGCTTCAAGCTGCATGATCTCGGACGCGATACCACGTGCGGCCAGAGCGCGGGAGACGGACTCGGCACGCCGCTGGGACAGCACGATGTTGTAGTCCGTCGGGCCGCTGGTGTCGGTGTGGCCGACGACCAGAACGCGCGGGGGAACGATGTCCTGATACTCGGCGGCAACCTCATCCAGGGTGGCCGTCGCCTCGGCGTCCAGACGCGCGGAGTCGAGCCCGAAGAACACCGTGTACGGTGCATCCGGCATCGGCGCGGCCAGTTCGTTCATGGCGATGCGGAAGTTATCGCGGCAGCGGGCGATGTCGTCCGGCTGACGGTCTTCCTCCGCTTCCTGCATCCAGCAGTCGAACATGGCCTGCGCGCGGGCCGCCACGATCGGCTGGGCATCACCGGCGCCCTGGCCCAGCACACCCGTCAACTCGCCACGGGCGGCGGACAGTTCGTCGGCGTACTTGGCGGGGATGTCACGCTCTTCCATCGCGGTCGGCGCAACGGTCTCGCCCATGGCGGAGGCCTTGGCTTTGGCGACGAAATAGGCGGTGTCCTGCCAGTCGCCTTCGGCACGCTCGGCGGCGGCCAGATCGGCGTATTCGCTTTGCAGGGCAGCCTGGAACTCAGTGCCCATGCTCTCCATGCTCTGGGCGCCTTCCACGTCCCACTTGTTCGCACAAGCGGACAGGAGGCCGGCCGCGGCTATCGCGACGATCACCTTCTTCAACATTTTAGGCATCTCCTCCATCACCTGATCAGATGGGCAGGCTCACAATTCGCTTGTTGCGACCACACCCTGAGAAATGACAAACACAAGGACAGGCACACCGTCAACGCGCCTTAAGGGACGCTAGCGCCGATGCGCAACAGCGTGACTATTTTGCCGCACCCCTGAAGCGGGACGAGCCAGACGTTCATCGGTATACCGAAAATCGTGCCGGATGGGTACCGGAAAACGGTTGCGGGGCGGCCTGGCCGGAGTCATTTCCCTTTGGCGTGTCGTCTTGGCCACCGTTTGGCGACTCAATTTTCTCGCGCGTGAGGGCGCTTCATGAACCTTATTGGTCTGACCCGTGACGAGTTGACGGCGGAACTGGCCCGGATGGGCGAGAAACCGTTCCGCGCCAAGCAACTTTGGCACTGGATGTATTTTCGGGGCGCGCGCTCTTTCGATCAGATGTCCACCTTGTCGAAGGACCTGCGGCAACGGCTGGCAGAGTGCCACAGCCTGGACCGACTTGAGGTTTCGCGCCAACAGACGGCCGCCGACGCGACCCGGAAATGGCTGCTGCGCTTTGACGACGGTCGCGAGGCGGAGGCCGTGCACATCCCTGAGGACGGCCGCGGCGCGGTCTGTGTTTCGTCCCAGGTGGGCTGCACCCTGACGTGTCGCTTCTGCCACACCGGGACGCAAATGCTGGTGCGCAATCTGACCGCGGCGGAAATCGTCGGTCAGTTCATCGTCGCGCGCGACAGTTACGGCGAATGGCCGACACCCACGGATGAGACTCGGGTTCTCTCCAACGTGGTGTTCATGGGCATGGGCGAGCCCCTGTTCAACTTTGACAACGTCGCCAAGGCGGTTTCGATCCTGACCGATGGCGAGGGGCTGGCCCTGTCGCGGCGGCGCCTGACGCTGTCCACGGCCGGTGTGGTGCCGATGATCGAGCGCTGCGGCCACGAGATGGGCGTCAACCTGGCGGTCAGCCTGCACGCCGCTACGGACGAGGTGCGTTCGGCCATCATGCCGATCAACAGGAAATACCCGCTCGATCAGCTCATGGCGGCGCTCAGGTGCTATCCGGGTGCCTCCAACGCGCGCCGGATCACGCTGGAATACGTCCTGCTCAAGGGCGTCAACGACAGCCCGGCCGACGCCCGCGCCCTGATCGATCTGGTTCGTGGCGTGCCGTGCAAGTTCAACCTGATCCCGTTCAATCCCTGGCCGGGGGCGCCTTTCGAGCCATCGCCCATGCGGGTGGTCGAACGCTTCGCCGACATGCTTGCCGAGGCTGGTCATACGGCGCCCATCCGGATGCCGCGCGGGCGTGACATCCTGGCCGCCTGCGGACAGCTCAAGAGCGCCTCGGAGCGAGAGCGCCTGCAAGGCTATCGCGCCCGCCTGGCGGCCATGTCCCCCGAGCAGCGCGCGGCCGTCGAGGCCGAACACGGGCGCGCCGCGTCGGCGGTCTCTCACTGACCTTGCCCGGTGGCGCCGGTCGCCTATACTCGCGCCCTTTTCCACGATCCAGTGAGCGCGAGGGCATATCGATCATGAGCAAGGGCGACGTCAGCAAGGTCGTGCTGGCCTATTCCGGCGGGCTGGACACCTCCATCATCCTGCGCTGGCTGCAGGAGACCCATGGCTGCGAGGTGGTCACCTTCACCGCCGACATCGGCCAGGGCGAGGAGGTCGAGCCGGCCCGCGCCAAGGCCGAGATGAT
>CAYFTQ010000378.1:0-3121 GCA_964346035.1 uncultured Roseospira sp.
GCGTCCGCCCCTGGAGCCGGATCAGCGCCAGATCCTGAGCGATCTGGCCCGGTCCGTCATGGACCTGATCGAGTGCCGCGCCCGCGCCCTTGAAGCCGAGAACGAGTATCAGCGCGCGCGGCGCGTGATGGAGATGAAGGACGACTATCTGGCCTCAACCGCGCATGAACTGCGGACACCGCTGAACGCGGTCACGGGATTCGGCCAGCTTCTCAAGATTACGGGCGCCGAGTCGGTGCTGTCCGGGAAACAGGTCGAGTACCTCAATACCATCGTGGAATCGGCCGAATACCTGGCCATGCTTGTCAACGAAACCCTGGATGAGCAGGCCGGCGGACGAGGCGGCCACGGTCTGCGCGCCGACGCCGTGGTGCTGGCGCCCGTCATGGCCGCCAGCGTGTCGCTGGTGCGTCCGCTGGCGGATCGTGGGGGTGTTTCGGTCACCATGGACGCGCCCGAGGATCTTGCCGCGTGGGGCGATCCGTTGCGCCTGCGACAGGTGCTGATCAACCTGGTGTCCAATGCCGTGAAGTACAATCGCGAGGGCGGATCGGTCCATCTGGCGGCCGCTGCGGGGGCCAAGCCGGAGACCGTCACCGTGACTTGCGCCGATACCGGCGTCGGCATTCCAGAGGCGGACTTGCCACTCGTGTTCCGGGCCTATCACCGGGTCGAGGAGAACAGCGACGGCATAGAGGGATCGGGGCTGGGCCTGCGAATATCGCGGCGTCTGGTCGCGATGATGGGCGGGACCATCACGGTGCACAGTCAGGTCGGCAAAGGCAGCACCTTTACCGTCACGCTGGACCGCGTGTCCTGATGCCGGTTGGCGTCCATCGCCTGGACTGGGTGCGGATTTCCTGATCGGGATTGCCGTGGTCCGAGAGCGGATCGACGTGCCAAATCGAAGCCGCAGCGCGAGTCCGATTTGGCACGATCCGCGCATGGGCTGGATCCGGACCAGCCCACCTTTCGGGGCCAGCCCTTTGCGTCCGCGCGCTGGCCGGGCTTCTGTCCGGCTGGCTTGCGACCGCAGCCCCTGACGGCATTTTCCCCTCGGTCGTCGGTTCGGTTTGCCACGCAGGGCTTGCACGCGACCGTTCGGGCGTTATCTCCCTAAACTTGGGCTCTCTCCGACGGACGCCGCCGGACCCCTTCTGCTTGGTGCATGTGCTGCATGCGCCACGAATACTAAGGGAACATGGTGCGCGAGTCACGCTGGAAAAGGCGAATCAAGGCGCCACTTTTTTCGTCGTTTCAGGGAGTTGCGCGATTTCCTGCCTGATTTTTAAGCACGGTGGCCGCTGACGCATTTACCGCCTGTCAGGGCTTTGGGCTTAGACTTGCATTCGGGCTTGGACTTGTATTTGGGCTTGGGTTTGTAGAAGAGCACGGCGGATGGTCCGGTGCGGGGAGCGAGACCGATGAAGGCACAACGAACGCGGCGACCATGGCGGCACGGGGCCATTCTGGCCGGCGTGCTCGGTCTGCTGGGCGCTGGTGGTGTGCCGGGCGCGGTGGCGGCGCGGGACGGCGACCGGGTGGTCTCGCCGCAGGAGGCGCGCCTCATGGTCGTCAGCGTCAGCGGCGGCCTGTGCAAGCGGCTGGTACGCCACATCCCGGACGCGGACGTGGCCTACCAACCCGGCGTGGACGCGTATGGCCGTGCCGTCGTGCCCGGCGACCTGCACGACTATTCGGCCTTCTCCGCCCTCGTGCCCGACACGGTGATCTTTCATGTCGTCCTGGACGCCTTCGACGCCGCGCACCTGGCCCCTCCGCCGGGGATCGAGACGCCCGGCATGGTGCTGGGGACCGTTGGCTATGACATCAACCGCGGCTCGTTCACCGTCAACGGCCAGCCGGTGACGACCGACCATCAGGACGCCCTGGCGCGGGCCTGTGCGCGTGGCCTGGACAAAGGCACGGAGCCTGGGGCGCTCATCTATCCGCCCGGCCATGACGGACCGCGGTTGCCAGTCAGGAAACCCTTGCCCTAAAGTCCGCGCCATCCGCTTTCTCCCCAACCCCCGAGGGCTCCCATGCGGCTGTCGCGCTACTTTCTGCCTACCCTGAAGGAAACGCCGTCCGAGGCGCAGATCGTCTCCCATCGCCTGATGCTGCGGGCTGGCCTGGTGCGCCAGCACGCCGCCGGTATCTACAACTGGCTCCCCCTGGGGCTGGCCGTGCTGCGGCGCATCGAACAGGTCGTGCGCGAGGAACAGAACCGCGCCGGGGCGCAGGAACTGCTGATGCCGACCATCCAGTCGGCCGATCTGTGGCGCGAAAGCGGGCGCTTCGACGATTTCGGCAAGGAGATGCTGCGGATCAAGGACCGGCACGAGCGCGATTTGTTGTACGGGCCGACCAACGAAGAGGTCATCACCGATCTGTTCCGGACCAGCGTTCGCAGCTATAAGGATCTTCCGCTAAACCTTTACCATATACAGTGGAAGTTCCGTGACGAAGTGCGGCCGCGCTTCGGTGTCATGCGGGGGCGCGAATTCCTGATGAAGGACGCCTATTCCTTCGACCTGGACGCGGCGGCCGCGCGCCATTCCTACAACCAGATGTTCGTCGCCTACTTGCGCACCTTTGCCCGGCTGGGCCTGCGCGCCATCCCCTTGCGCGCCGAGACGGGGGCCATCGGCGGCGACCTTTCGCATGAGTTCATCGTGCTGGCCGAGACCGGCGAGAGCGAGGTCTTCTGTCATCGGGCGCTGCTGGACAAGGCCATTCCGCAGGACATCGACTACGACGGCGATCTACAGGCCGAGGTTGACGGCTGGACCGGCCTGTACGCCGCCGCCGACGACATGCACGACCCGACTCAGGCCGCCGCGCTGGGGAACGATCTGGTGAATGCGCGTGGCATCGAGGTCGGTCACATCTTCCATCTGGGCACCAAGTATTCCGAGAAACTGGGCGCGGCCGTAACCGGCCCGGGCGGCGAGGACGTCACGGTCCTGATGGGTTGCTATGGGGTCGGGGTCTCGCGCCTGGTCGGGGCCATCATCGAGGCCAGCCATGATCAGGCCGGCATTATCTGGCCGGAATCGGTGGCGCCATTCCACGTCGGCCTGCTGAACCTGAAGCCCGGCGATGCGGCCACGGATCAGGC
>CAYFTQ010000379.1:0-3119 GCA_964346035.1 uncultured Roseospira sp.
GTCGGCTATCCCCTTGTCTGCACATCGTTTTTTCGGGAGGGCGCCGAGGCGTGGGGAGGTGTTCACCTGCAGTTCATTGATATCCAACACCCTTTCAGGAGGCCGCCATGGCCGAGGACGAGTTCGAGCCCAGGCTGGGCAAACCCCGGTCGCGCGGCAGCAAGAGCAACAAGCGCTATGCCCATCAGGTGCTGGCCGCTGTCAACCGGGCCGGCGGTCAGGCGGCGCGCAAACCCGGCTCCGGGCTCGGCCGCATCGGGCGCGGCGGCGACGCCGTGCCGTTCACCCGATCAACCCGCCGTCCGGGGTGAAGAAGGGGTGCGGGCCGTCGAACCGTCCCACGGGACTAAGGTGCGACGTCAGCATGCCGGCCGGATCGAGCCGGAACAGGCGGATCATGGGCGGCTCCAGGGTGAACGACGGCGCGGCGTCCGGGTCGAAATCGAGCGTCACCGCGTGCGCCGGGCTCGGCGCGATGCTGACCCCGACGCCGCGCACGGTGGTCTCGACGGCGCGGTGGACATGGCCGCAGGCGACATGGCGTACTTGCCGATGACGCGCCAGGACGTCGAACAGGGCGTCGGCGGCGCGCAGGTTCTGGACGTCCATGTGCCGCAGGCCGGTCGTGAACGGCGGATGGTGCTGGAAGATCAGGGTCGGCGTCGTCGGCGCCTCGGCGAGGCGTGCGTCCAGCCAGGCCAGCCGCGCCGCGCAAAGATGGCCGTGCGGCTGCCCCGGGACCGTGGTGTCCAGGCCGATCAGCCGCAGCGGAAAGCGGTCCTCGACGACCTGGATGAATGGACCGGGGTCCGACCGGGCGTCGATCTCCTTGGGGAACGTCGCGCGCAAGGCGTCGCGGTCGTCGTGATTGCCCGGCACCGCGAGCCACGGCGCGCGTAAGGCCGTGAGCACGTCCCGCAGGGCGGCACCGTCTTCGCGCGTTCCCCCGTCGGTCAGGTCGCCGCTCAGGATCACCGCGTCCACGGCGGGCCGCAGGGCGTTCAGGTGGTCGATGGCCCGGGCCAGAAAGCCCGCCGTGTCCACGCGGCCATAGGCGAGACGGCGGCCGGCCTTGATGTGCAGGTCGGTCAACTGGGCGACGATCATGGGGCGGCGCCCGCCTCGGCCGCCGGGGCCAGGTCCATGCGGGCGTCCGGGCGCACCCGCACGGCTACCGACTGGCCGTGGTCGAACGCGGCGCGCTCGCGCGTGTCCAGCACCACCGGCGCTTCGCCCGGTCCGGCAAGGATCAGGCGCGTGCGATCGCCCAGGAAGAAGGCGGCCGTCACCGTACCCGAGAAATCGGCCTCGTGCGGGGCGACGATGTCGGCGTCCTCGGGCCGGAAGACGAGGTCGCCGGCACCGTCGGCGCCCGGTACTCGGTTGATGGTGCCGATGAAGTCGGCGACGAAGGCGTTCGCCGGGCGGTGGTAGATGTCGCGCGGCGGGCCGATCTGGGCGATGGCCCCGTGGCTCATGACGACGATGCGGTCGCCCAGGGCCATGGCCTCGGCCTGATCGTGGGTGACGTATATGGCCGTGATGCCCAGGCGGCGCAGCAGGCCGTCGATTTCGACCCGCAACCGTTCGCGCAACAGCGCGTCGAGCGCCGTCAGCGGTTCGTCCAGCAGCAGCACGCGCGGACGCACGGCGATGGCGCGGGCCAGGGCGACCCGCTGGCGCTGACCGCCGGACAGTTGGTCAACCCGTCGGTCGGCCAGATCGCCGATGCGCATCATGTCCATCATCTCGGCAACGCGGGCGTCGATCCGCGCCCGCGCCACTCGCCGTACCTTCAGCCCGTAGGCGATGTTGTCGCGCACCGACATGTTCGGGAACAGGGCATAGGACTGGAAGACCATGCCGACGTTGCGTTTCTCGATCGGGCGGGTGGTCACGTCGTCGCCGTTGAACAGCACGCGGCCACCGGGGTCGGGGCGTTCCAGGCCGGCGATCAGGCGCAGCAGGGTGGTCTTGCCGCAGCCGGACGGTCCCAGGAACACCACGGTCTCGCCGCCCACCACCTCCAGGTCGATGGGCAGCAGGGCGCGGGTGCCGTCGGGGAAGGTCTTGGCGCAGGCCCGCAGGGTGACGGTGGTGGTCTCCGTCGGCATCTCACGCGGCGTCATGGCGTCGTCCTCGCCGGGGTCTGGTCCCCGAGCTGGGGTTGGGTTTTGGGCCGCCGGGTCCGGCGCTCGCGGCCCAGCATCTGCATGGCAGCCAGCAGCGGCATGATCATGATGAAAAAGACCAGGGTGTAGGCGCTGGCCACCTCCAGCCGCATGGAGGCGTAGCTGTCCGCGAGACCCACCGGCAGCGTCTTGGTCATCGGCGTGTGCAGCATCCAGGTCAGGTTGAACTCGCCCACCGACAGCGTGACCACCATCAGCGACCCGGCCAGGATGCCCGGGCGGGCGTTGGGCAGCACCACCGTCCACAGCCGCTGCCAGAACGAGGCGCCAAGGCTGGCCGCGCCTTCCTCCAGTTCGCGGAAACGGATCGAGGACAGCACCGCCAGCACCGACCGCACCATGAAGGGCAGCGTGTACAGAACATGCCCCACCAGGATGAAGGCCCAACTGATGCGGAACTCCCGGATGCCGCCGTAGGTCACGATCAGCGCCAGGGCGATGGCCAGACCAGGCACGGCGACGGGCAGCACGATGGTTTCCTCGATGAAACGCGCCAGCCGTCCGCCCTGGCGCGCCAGCACATAGGCGGCGGGCACGCCGATCACCAGGGTGACGACCAGGCAACTCGCGGCGATCAGCAGCGACAGAAAAATGGTGTCGGCGTACAGGCCCCAGACCTCGCCGATCCAGCGCAGGGTCAGGCCGCTGCCAAGGCCCTGGAAGAAGTTGGCGGTCACGCCGGCCAGCATGGACAGGATCACCGGCACCACCAGGAAGGCGCAGACCAGCATCGTGAAGGCGAGTTGCAGCGTGAAGCTCAGGGCGTTTTGCATGGATGTGGACCTCCGCTACCCTGACACCGCGACGGTGGTGCCGGACAGGCTGCGCGCCACAAACAGCGCCACCCAGGTGACCAGGCCGAGAACAATCGAAAGGCTGGCCGCGCCGGCGATGTTCGCGTTCAGGGTGAACTCGGTGTAGATGGTC
>CAYFTQ010000380.1:0-3114 GCA_964346035.1 uncultured Roseospira sp.
GGGGTCCAGCGAGACGCGCGTTTTCGGCGGGCGCGTCTACACACCCCGCGGCTATGCCCGCAAACTGCCGCCGCTGCCGCCGCTGCCGCCGCTGCCGCCGTTTTCCGCCTCCGAACCGGAGTCCACCCCGTGACCGTCCATTTCATCGGCGCCGGCCCGGGCGCACCCGACCTGATCACCGTGCGTGGCCAGGACCTCATCCGGCGCTGCCCGGTGGTGCTGTATGCCGGCTCGCTGGTGCCGCGCGACGTGCTGGCGGAGGCGCGGCCGGATGCGCGCGTGGTCGATACCGCGCCGCTGGACCTGAACGCCATCGTCACCGAGATCACTGCCGCCCACGACGCCGGCCACGATGTCGCCCGACTGCATTCCGGCGACCCCAGCCTTTATGGTGCCATCGGCGAGCAGATCAGGCGCCTGGACGTCGCCGGCATCCCGTGGGACATCGTTCCGGGTGTGCCGGCGTATGCCGCCGCCGCCGCCACGCTGGGCCGGGAACTGACCCTGCCCGGGGTGGCGCAGACGGTGATCCTGACCCGCACGGCAACGCGCAGTTCCGCCATGCCGCCCGGCGAGGATCTGGAGACTCTGGGACGCAGCGGGGCCACCCTGGCGATACACCTGTCGATCACCAATCTGGCCCATGTGGTTCGGGCGTTGACGCCGCACTACGGTGCGGACTGCCCGGTGGCGGTGGTGGTTCGGGCGAGTTGGCCCGACGAACAGGTGCTGACCGGCACCCTGGCCAGCATCCGCGAGGCCGTGAAGGCCGCCGGCGTTACCCGGACGGCGCTGATCGTGGTCGGGCGGGTGCTGGACCCGGACGCGGCGTTCGACGACAGCCGGCTTTACGCCGCCGACCATCACCATGTCCTTCGCCCGCACCGGGGCAGAGCCGCCGCGCGGTGATTGCGCGGCGTCCGCCAGGGTCAAAGTCGGGGTCGGGGTCAGGGTGAGGGTCGGAGTCAGGGCCGACCGGTCCGCGTCGCGACGGCGGCCGCGCACAGTTCGGTCGGCTATGCCTCTGCCGCGCCGTCAATGGCGTGCGCCATGCGAACGGCCTGGACCGTCTCGGCCACATCGTGGACCCGCACGATCTGGACGCCCTGCCCGAGCGCCGCCAGCGCCGTCGCCAGGGAGCCGCCCAGCCGATCCTTCGGGCTGTCCGTGGGCCTGCCGGCCTCATCCACCGCGCCGGTGGCGCGGGCGATCAGGCTTTTCCGTGATGCGCCCAGCATGACCCCGCAGCCCAGGCCGTGGAACATGGCCAGGTGAGCCATGAGGTCGAGGTTGTGGGCCAACGTCTTGCCGAAGCCGATGCCGGGGTCCACGCACAGCCGTTCCGGGCCGATGCCGGCCGACTGACACACCGCCACGCGGCTGGCCAGCCAGGCATAGACATCGGCGCTGGCCCGATCGTAGCTGGGCGCGGCCTGCATGGAGCGCGGCTCGCCCCGCATGTGCATCAGGATGACCGGTACCCCGGACCGCGCCACCAGGCCGAGGGACCTGGCATCGCCGGTCAGTGCGGTGACGTCATTGACCACGCTCGCGCCGTGGGCCAGGGCGGCCTCCATGACGCTGGCCCGGCGCGTGTCGATGGAGACCCGGGCGCCCCGCTCTGCCAGCGCCTGGACCACCGGCAGGACGCGGCGCGCCTCCTCGTCGGGCGGCACGGGCTGGGCGCCGGGACGTGTGCTCTCCCCTCCCACGTCAATCAGGTGCGCGCCGGCCGCCAGCATGGCCTCGCCGGCGGCGATGGCATCAGCGGCGACGACATGATCGCCGCCGTCGCTGAAGGAATCCGGCGTGCAATTGAGGATGCCCATGACCCGCGGCCGGTCCAGCGTCAGGCCGGCGAAGGCGGCGCGCGGGCTGCTCAGCCGGGACAGCGCCGCCGCCAGGATGGCCGCCAGAACCGGCCCCCGTGCCTGGGCCCAGGCGGTCAGGTCGCTCAGGCTGGCCCCATGCACCGACCAGGGCGCATCGGCGGCAGGCCGCAGGAACACGGTGGCCGCCGAGAAGGCCGCCGGACCGCCGGCCAGCGGACGGGCCAGCCCCGAGCCGATCGCCGAGACCGCTGCCGGTCCCCGCATCAGACCGGTCGGCGCCAGCAGCAGGCCCTTGAGCGGATGCGGCGGCAGGGCGTCCCCGCTCAGGTCGGCGGGCAGGGGCGGCGGGGTTACCGCGCGCATCGGCCACGCCCCTCGGATCATGCGCGCGCCACCGGCCAACGGTCAGGCCTCGGGCTGCGGTTCCGGCCCCAGGCCCCGGCCGCGCGGCCGCGCGCCGCCGCTGGTGGTCGGCACCGAGGCGCGCCGGCCCCGGTTGGGCGGCTGCTGAGAGGTGTCCGCCGGGTCCTCGCGGGCGATGGTCTCGCCGCGCAGCAGGGCCCGGATCTCGTCACCGCTGAGGGTCTCGTATTCCAGCAGCCCCTTGGCCAGGGCTTCCAGCTCATCGCGATGGGTGGTCAGGATCTTGCGCGCCTCTTCATAGGCGGTATCGACGATGCGCCGGATTTCCTCGTCCACCACGTGCGTGGTTTCGTCCGACATGTTCTTGTGGCGTGCCACGGAGTGGCCAAGGAAGACCTCCTCCTGGTCCTCGGCATACATCAGCGGCCCCAGCTTGTCGGACATGCCCCATTCCGTGACCATCTTGCGGGCGATGTTGGTCGCCATCTTGATGTCACTGGAGGCCCCCGTCGTCACCTTCTCGGGACCGAAAATGATCTCCTCGGCGACGCGCCCGCCCATGGCCACCACCAGGTCAGCCTCCAGCTTGGCGCGCGACATGCTGATGCGGTCGCCCTCCGGCAGGCGCATGACCATGCCCAGCGCGCGCCCGCGCGGGATGATGGTGGCCTTGTGGATGGGGTCGGACTCGGTCATGTGCAGCCCGCAGATGGCGTGTCCGCCCTCGTGATAGGCGGTCAGCTTCTTCTCGTCGTCGGTCATGACCATGGAGCGGCGCTCCGCCCCCATCATGACCTTGTCCTTGGCGCCCTCGAACTCTGCCATGCCCACGACCCGCTTGCCCCGGCGCGCCGCCATCAGCGCGGCCTCGTTGACCAGGTTGGCAAGGTCGGCGCCGGAGAAGCCGGGCGTGCCGCGG
>CAYFTQ010000381.1:0-3095 GCA_964346035.1 uncultured Roseospira sp.
TGGCGATGTACTCAGGGCCCCGATAGTGCCCACCGGGCGCCCAGCGGGCCAACAGGGCCGGCAGCGCGGACAGGGCAGCGCGGTTGATGGCGGCGAAGTCGAGGCGGGCGCGCTGGTCACCCCGGCCACCCCGCTTTTTCGGGTTGGGGTGACCGGATTTCGCCTTTGTTTTCAAGCCGGTCACACGGGTCACCCCGGTCACCTCGGATTTGGCAGGGGGTGGCGCGAAATAGCGCCCGGTGGTATGGTCAAGGGCATCGCTCGCCAGAGAGACACCCCGGCCCCGGTCGGCGCCCGCCAGCGCCGCCGGGGTCTCGTCATGTGCAATCATGTTGCCACCTCACGCGACACGCGCAGCGGCCACGCGCCGGTCGATCATGGCGCGGATGCTGGCCGTGGTTACGAGCCGGCGGCGGCCGATGGCGATAGCGTCCACATCTCCGGCGCCGATGAGGTCGTAGAGCATGGTCCGACCGCACCCGATCATGCGGCACGCATCGGGGATCGTGACGGCGACGGGCTCGGGGCGATGGTCGGGGATGGCGGCGACAGGGCCGGCGGTGCCGCTGGATGGTCGTGCGGGCTGGCCTTTTTCCAGTCTCGCTTTCGTATTCGCCTTCTATTTCGGCGTTCAGTTCGTTTTCTGACATATCGGGGTTATTAGTTCTTAGGCGAGCAGCAATTGCTCTGATCTTGTTTCCGTCGTATTTCGTCCGCCCTTGCACGTCCAGTTCGCCACGCCATAGCCGCTTCACGTCCCCGCTGGGGGCCATGATGTCGGTCCAGGGCTCAGTCCATCCCGGCTGGCCCCGCAGGACGGCCCGTGGCGGGTTCAGGTGCAGGTCGAGCCATTCCAGCTTCGGGATGGACTCGCGGTGTCCGCCCGCGCTGGCGCGGATGCCCGTTGCCGTCAGCCGGCCATCCCGCAGGGCGTCCCGCATATCGGACACCGAGCCATGCTTCGCGTAGTCGTGCATGCTCGGATACATGGCTATGGCCGCGAACGCGTGCCTCGACGGTTCGGCGAGTTCCTCGACCACCCGGCGGTCGCGGTACACCACCCACCCCGCCGCTTGGGCGAGGTTCCAGTGCTGATCGTCCCACGCGCTCATGTCGCATCGCCCTCCGCTCGGGGCTCCGCATGTGTCAGGTCCGGCGGGGCGGCCCGGTGCGGTTGCCGGGCGTTCGGGGGCCATCCTAGCCCCGCCGGGTCTCGTCTCACGCCGCGACGGGCTCGGTTTCCCATCGCAGGCGCGCGGTGTCTTCGCGTTCCAGACGGAACCGCACCCGATCCATGACCGGGCGGAACGGCGGCATGGCTCCATGGGGTCGCAACTTCAGGCGCGGGATCATGCCGGCGGCATACGGGATCGCCGGGGCCTGATCGTGCAGGGCCTCACAGACGAACACCCGGATCACCTTTTCGGCGTAGCCCCCGAGCGTCTGCTTGTCGTTCTCCCAGCGCGACAGGGACGCGGTGTCCAGGTCGATGGCGTCGGCGAAGTCCCGCGCGTTCATCCCCGTGGCCTTGCGGAGAAAGCGCAGTTCGGCGCCGCTCAGTTGCAGGGGATAGAGCGCGCGCGTGACGGCAAGAGCGGCGGTCAGGCCGTCCAGGTCCGGAATCTCCGTCATGGTCTCCCCGCACGCCTCGCAGGTCTCCCGGACCACGGCGCCCCGCAGCACCACGGGCAGCCCCAACAGGTCGTCCGTGTATTCGGACAGCACTTCGGCGCGGGTGGCACCTCCGCAGATCGGGCAGTGGTCTGACATGGGCAGGGTCTCCTACGCTTCCCAGGCGGTGATGACGGTGACGATCAGCGCGGCTTCCCGTGCCAACACCACGATTTCGAGGGGCCGGCCATCGCCGTCGCGGCCCCGGACGTTCCAGGTCTCATCGAACCGGGGTTGTTCCACCCGGACCACGGTGCCGCGTTGCAGGACGGCGCGCACGTCAAGGCGGGTTATCTCCCGCTCCCGCATTCGGGCCTCGGCATGGCCGGTCCACTTCCACCGCGTTTCCGGATTGCGGGCCAGGGCGTGAATGCGCCGGGTTTCGTCATGATGCGGCATGGCAGGTCCGGGAACGGTGGACACCGACGAATATGGGCGAAGGATGACGGATTGTCAATTCAGCTTCGGCTTTTGCCCTTTAGAAAAGGGAGTGACGGCCTGCAGGACATTGACGCGCCGTCATCATCGCTCAGGCGCGTCATGCCCTCAGGCGCCGGGGCGGGCCATGGGCAGGACATTCGCCCCTTGGCCCTCAGCGGTCACATAGGCGGCCCACTGGTCCATCAGCAGCCGCCGCTTATCCAGAAGGTCCCCGCGCTGATACGCGGCCACAACCTTGTCGCCTTGGGTATGGGCCAGCGCCGCTTCGCAGATTTCATGGGGGGTCGAAGTCTGTTCAGCGGCCCATGTTCTGAACGTCGAACGGAACCCATGCGGGGTTATGTCGCCCCGGCCCATACGCCTAAGCGCGGCTTTCATCGCCATATTGCTCAAGGGGCGCCCGGCCTTCATTCCCGGAAACACCAGCGCCCCTTGGCGCACAGTTGCCATGCGCCGCAACAGGGCCAGCGCGGGCGCGGACAGGGGAACGCGGTGGTCCTGTCCGGCCTTCATTCTTTCACCCGGAACGGTCCAGGTCATGGCGTCCATGTCGATTTCGGACCAGAGGGCGCCCAACACCTCCCCCGTTCGGCCGGCGGTCAGGATGGCGAATTCCAAAGCCCTCGCGCCCATGCCATCAGCGGCTTGCAGGCGCGGCCAGAAAGCGGGCATGTCCCGGTATGGAAAAGACGCATGGCCCTCCACCCGATGCACCTTGCTCTTGTCGGGCAACGTCAACGCCAAATGGCCTTTCCACCGCGCGGGGTTTTCGCCGTCACGCCAGCCGCGCGCCTTGGCAAAGTCCAGCACGCTTTCAACCCGGCCCCGCACACGGGATGCGGTCTCGGGCTTGGTGGCCCATAGCGGGGTCAGGCATTGCAGCACATGGCCCGTACCCACCTCATTGATGGGCAGGCCACCCATCACAGGATAGGCATAGGCGGCCAGTGTGTTGCCCCATTGCGCCGCGTGTTTCGGGTTCG
>CAYFTQ010000382.1:0-3092 GCA_964346035.1 uncultured Roseospira sp.
CCCCGACGAGGGGCCGCCGGTCGGCAAGGACATCCAGATCCAGATGACGGCGCGCGATGCCGCCGTTCTGCCGCTGGCGGTCGAGGTGCTGCGCGAGGGATTCGAGAGCATCGGCGGTCTGGTCGATATCGAAGACAGCCGTCCGGTTCCCGGCATCCAGTGGGACCTGTCCGTCAACATGGGCCAGGCCGCCAAGCTGGGCGCCGACGTGGCCGCCGTCGGCAACATCGTCCAGCTTGTGACCAGCGGGCTGAAGGTCTCCTCGTTCCGGCCCGACACGGCCAAGGACGAGGTCGATATCGTGGTCCGCTATCCGGACGAGGATCGCTCCATGGAGCAACTCGACCAGTTGCGCCTGAATACCGAACGCGGCCTGGTGCCGCTGTCGGTCTTCGTGGAGCGCACCGCGAATCCCAAGATCAGCCAGATCAACCGTGTCGATGGCGAACGGGTCTTGACGGTCCAGGCCAACGCCGCGCCGGGCGTGCTGCCGGACGACAAGGTCGGCGAAATCCGCGCCTGGATGGCCGACAACACCGATCGGTTCCCGCCCGGCCTGGAGTTCGAGTTCAAGGGCGAGGACGAGGAACAGAAGGAAAGCCAGGCCTTTCTGTCCAAGGCCTTCGCCGTCGCCCTGTTCCTGATGGCGCTGATCCTGGTGACCCAGTTCAACAGCTTCTATTCCGCCTTTCTGATCCTGTCGGCGGTGGTCATGTCCACGGTCGGCGTCATGCTGGGCCTGTTGATCACCGATCAGGCGTTCGGGGTCATCATGTCGGGCGTCGGCGTGATCGCGCTGGCCGGCATCGTGGTCAACAACAACATCGTGCTGCTGGATACCCATGTTCGCCTGCAAAAGGACTATCCCGACCCGCGCGAGGCCATCCTGCATACCGGCGTGCAGCGCTTGCGGCCGGTGCTGCTGACCTCGATCACGACCATGCTGGGCCTGCTGCCGATGATGTTCATGGTCAACATCGACTTCATCAACCGGTCGGTCAGTTACGGCGCGCCGTCCATGCAGTGGTGGACCCAGCTCGCCACCGCCGTGGTGGTCGGCCTGCTGTTCGCCACCGTTCTGACCCTGGTGGTGACGCCCAGCGCGCTGATGATCCAGGCCCGCGCTCACGCCGGGGCCGACCGGCGCAAGGCCCGCCGCGCGGACAGGAAAGCCGCCGCGCGCGGCGCCGGCCGACGCGAGCCCGCCGCTCCGGCGATGGCGGTGGACTCCAGGGGCAGCGGCGACGGCGAGACCGGCGACGGCGAGACCGGCCCGCCCCCCGACGGTTTGGTCGGCGATGGCGCGGACACGACCGCGCGGCCGGCGTGACGCTGACTGGCTGGCGTGCCGGACCGCACCGCCGATACCCGACTGATCCGGTCTTGATTGGGCGCGCCCGTGTCCCCACCTTGACCCTCAAGGACGATCAAGCACGGGTCGCCCCATTCGCCGTCAGTTCAGGGCATCAGGGATCAGACGCGCCATGTTCATCCAGACCGAAGCCACGCCCAATCCGGCCAGCCTGAAGTTCCTGCCCGGCCAGGCCGTACTGGGCGACGGCACGGCGCAGTTCGACAGCCCCGAGGAGGCTGCCGCGCGCTCTCCGCTGGCGGCGCGGCTGTTCCGCGTGGAGGGCGTGGCGGCCGTCTTCCTGGGGGCCGATTTCGTCTCCGTCAGCAAGGCGGACGGCGCCGACTGGGCGGTGGTCAAACCGATGGTGCTGGGCGCCATCATGGACCACTACACCGCCGGCGATGCGGTCGTTGTGGAGACCTCCGGATCGGAGTCCGACGCGACCGAGGCCGACAGCCCGGTGGTCCGCCAGATCCGCGAACTGCTGGACACCCGCGTCCGCCCCGCCGTGGCCCAGGACGGCGGCGACATCATCTTCCACGACTTCCGCGACGGCGTGGTTTTCCTGCACATGCGCGGCGCCTGCTCGGGCTGTCCCAGTTCGACCGCCACGCTCAAGCACGGGATCGAGAACATGCTGCGCCACTACGTGCCGGAGGTGGAGGCGGTCGAGGCCGTGATGTAGCCCCCCGCCACGCCCGCTTTCCTGACCAGAACCATCAGATCAGAGGTTTTCATGACCGAGATGCGCGAAACCCCGAAGGGCCGCGCGCTGGATGCGCGCGCGCTCGACGTCCTGTTCAACCAGGCCCGCACCCACTCCGAATGGCTGGACCAGCCGGTCGAGGACGACACCCTGCACCGGCTGTACGGTCTGTTGCGCATGGCGCCCACCAGCGCCAATTGCCAGCCGGGCCGGTTCGTGTTCGTAAAGGGCAGCGCGGCCAAGGAAAAGCTGGACCCGTGCCTGATGGAGGGCAACCGGGCCAAGACCATGGCCGCGCCGGTGACCGCCATCGTCTGCCACGACATGCGCTTTCATGACCGGCTGCCGGAGCTGTTCCCGTATACCGACGCGAAAAGCTGGTTCGAGGGCAAGCCCGACCTGATCGAGACCACGGCGTTCCGAAACGGCACCCTGCAAGGCGCCTATCTGATCCTGGCGGCGCGCTCGCTCGGCCTGGACTGCGGCCCCATGAGCGGCTTCGACCCTGACAAGGTGGACGCCGCCTTTCTGGAGGGCACGACGTGGCGCTCCAATTTCCTGGTCAACCTGGGCTATGGCGATCCGAACGGGCCGCACCCGCGCGCCCCGCGTCCGGCCTTCGACGAGGCCTGCCGGATCGCATAGCGGCGCCGCGTGCCATACGATTGTGCCATACGATCCCCGGGCGCGGCAGGCCCTACGCCGGGGGATCGGTGGCGGCCAGGGTGCGGGTCAGTTCGAACACGCGCCGGCGCACCTGGTCGCTGGGGATGCGGTAGTAGGCCCGCACCAGATCCAGCGTTTCGCGCCGGCTCATGGTGTCGGCGGAACTCGCCAACACGGCCGGCTCGGCGCCCGCGTGAAGCATGTGGCGCGGGCTGAGGCTGGAGACGCTGTCGTCCATGTCCTCGAAGAAATAGCTCATCGGAACGTCCAGCGCCCGGCCCAGGTCCCACAGGCGGCTGGCGCCGATACGGTTGGCACCGCGCTCGTACTTCTGCACCTGCTGGAAGGTCAGCCCGATGGCCTCGC
>CAYFTQ010000383.1:0-3062 GCA_964346035.1 uncultured Roseospira sp.
CGGCGGGGGCTCGAACGGTGCCCCCGGCACGCTGTGGTCCTCTCCCCTGGCGGACCGACCCTGCGCCCCCCCCCCCGCTCCGGCCCCAAATGGGCCTTGACTCGGGCCGCGCCGCGCGTATTGTGTCGCGCTTCCAAGGCGGCGCTCGCAGGCGCGGCCAGGGCGGTTTTTGCCTGACACTCCGTTCTCTTTTTTCTCCTGTCCGTACGAGTGGACCCATGTTCGCAGTGATCAAGACCGGCGGCAAACAGTACAAGGTCGCCAAGGACGATGTGCTGACCATCGAGAAGCTGAACGCCACCGAGGGCGACAGCATCACCTTTGACGAGGTGCTGATGGTCGGCGACAAGGTCGGCACTCCGACCGTTTCGGGCGCCTCTGTCTCAGCCACCGTTGAGACCACCTTCAAGGACAGGAAGGTGATCGTGTTCAAGAAGCAGCGCCGCCAGAACCATCGCCGCAAGCGCGGCCATCGCCAGCAGTTGACGCGCGTGCGCATCACCGACATCGCGGGCTGAATCCCCCCGGACTGTCAACGAGCGCGAAGGAGAGCATCATGGCGCACAAGAAAGCCGGCGGTTCGTCCCGTAACGGCCGCGATTCAGCCGGCCGCCGCCTGGGCATCAAGAAGTACGGCGGCGAGGTCGTCATCGCCGGCAACATCATCGCCCGCCAACGCGGGACCAAGTGGCACCCGGGCGAGAACGTCGGTATCGGCAAGGACCACACCCTGTTCGCCCTGACCGACGGCAACGTCTCGTTCCGCAAGGGCTTCAAGCGCCGCGTGTTCGTCTCCGTGGTGCCGGCCAATACGCCGGAGGCCGAAGCCGCCGAATAGGCCGCGCCGGTCCAGATCGATCCGATCCGAAAGGGGGGTGGCGCGCGCCGCCCCCCTTTTTGGTGTCGGTGGGGTGGTGACGCGGAGATGCGCGATGTGTATTAGCGCTGAAGCCCCGGACCCAATTCCATGAGAGTCCTCGATCAGTCCTGTGTCTTGACAGAGCGTCGAGAGGCGCTGTGCGGCGGCAGCGGGAATAGGGTACACTCCGCATGATCGATCAGGCTCAGCCCAAGCCGGTCGAATTCCGGGGAACAAGTCTGGCGGATCTCAGGCGTTTTCCCCTCGAAGCACGCCGGGCCGCCGGATACCAGCTTGATCGGGTTCAGAAGGGGCTGGACCCCGCCGACTGGAAGCCGATGTCCTCCGTCGGACCTGGAGTGCGCGAAATTCGTGTTCGGGAGGCCAGTGGCGCTTTCGGCGTGATCTATGTGGCAACGCTCGGTGATGCAGTCTATGTGCTCCATTGCTTTGCCAAGAAAGGCCAGCGGACGAGCAAGCCCGACCTCGCACTGGCGCGCCAAAGATACCGTGATCTTTCAGAGGACATGAGGCGATGAGCAATGAGCGGTTCGCCAGCGTCTGGGACGCTATAGAAGAGACGCCTGACGGTGCGCGCGCCATGTCGGTTCGGGCCTCTCTGATGCAGGCCCTGACGGATCATGTCTCCCGCGACGGCCTGGATGGGGAGCAGGCGGCCCGGGCGTTCGGCGTGGGGCCGTCGGTGCTGGCGGACCTGGTCAATGGTGATATCAACCGCTTCAGTCTCGACGATCTGGTATCAATGGCCGTTCATGCCGGGCTTCATGTCGAGGTCCGCGTGTCCTCGTCCGATCAGGCGGCGTGACCCCGGACGATTGCCGCATTCACTCCCCCCGGACCCATCCCCATGAAATTCCTCGATCAGGCCAAGATTTTCGTCAAAAGCGGCGACGGCGGCCCCGGTTGCGTCTCGTTCCGGCGCGAGAAGTATATCGAGTTCGGCGGCCCCGACGGCGGCGACGGCGGGCGCGGCGGCGACGTCATCATCGAGGCGGTCGCCAACCTCAACACCCTGATCGACTTCCGCTACCGGCAGCACTTCAAGGCGCGCCGGGGCGAACACGGCATGGGCGCCAACCGCACCGGGCGCAGCGCCGACGACGTGCTGATCCGCGTCCCGGTCGGCACCCAAATCCTGGACGACGACCGCGAAACCCTGCTGGCCGACATGATCCGGCCCGGGCAACGGATCGTGCTGTGCCGGGGCGGCGACGGCGGCCCCGGCAACGCCCGCTTCAAGTCCTCCACCAACCAGGCGCCGCGCAAGTCCGGCTCCGGCTGGCCGGGCGAGGAACGCTGGATCTGGCTGCGCCTCAAGCTGATCGCCGACATCGGCCTTGTCGGTTTGCCCAACGCCGGCAAGTCCACCTTTCTTTCGGCCGTCACCCGCGCGCGCCCGCGCATCGCCGACTATCCCTTCACCACACTGCATCCCAATCTTGGCGTGGCGGCAGTGGATGATACCGAGGTCGTGCTGGCCGACATCCCCGGCCTGATCGAGGGCGCGCACGAGGGCGCCGGCCTGGGCACCCGCTTCCTGGGGCATGTGGAGCGCTGCGCCGTCCTGCTGCATCTGGTGGATGGCACGGAGACGGACGGCGTGGCGGTGGACGCCGCCTGGCGCATCGTCCGCTCGGAACTGGACCAGTACGGCGACGAGCTGGCGGGCAAGCCGGAACTGGTGGCTCTGAGCAAATCAGACGCGCTCACCGATGATCTGATCGCGGATCAGAAAGCGCGCCTGGAAGACGCCTGCGGCCAACCTGTGGCGGTGCTGTCCGGCGCCTCGGGCCGGGGCGTCACCGAGGCCCTGCGGGCCCTGATGCCGAACGTCGAGGCCCTGCGCGCAACCGAAGCGGAGGCCGCCGCGCCGCCGCCCGAGCCCTCGCCTCCCTGGGAGCAGAACGAGGACGAGGGCGACAGCGAGGGCGAAACGGCGCCCGACGGCTGGTCGCCGGTGGGATAGAAGGACGTCGGCGCACAAGGGAAGAAAGACCGTGGTGCAAAGGTTCCCTCCCCTGGATAGGGGAGGGTCAGGGTGGGGTTGAAAAAGAATTGTGGTGTTGATGCCTGGAAACGCGACCGGCGCGTTCAAGACCTCGCCCCCCTCCCAACCTGCCCCCCGGTGGGGGGAGGACTCCCCACCGTTTAGCAAGGGGCTTTTTGTGCCCCTTGGGAGGGG
>CAYFTQ010000384.1:0-3053 GCA_964346035.1 uncultured Roseospira sp.
ACGCCGTCCGCGGTTTCGCGGCGCTGCCGGCGAGCGGCTGGCCCAGGCGGCCGGCGGGTACTGGGGAAGCGTGTGTCGTGGCAGCGCGTCGCGTCAGCGCGGCTGTCCCTCGGCGTCGGCGTGGATGACCACGCGGAAGCCGACCGCCGTCCAGTTGTCCACCGCCGGCGGCTGGACGAAGCGGCTGGTCGTCCGGTTGAACCGCCAGTCGTACAGGCTGCAACCGCCGCGGATCACCTTGTTGGCGCCCCTCTCGGGGCCGGTCGGGTTCTTGTCCGGCGCCTCGGCGTAGTATTCGTAGCGGTACCAGTCGTTTGTCCACTCGAAGACATTGCCCGCCATGTCCAGGGCGCCGCAGGGGCTGGCGCCCTCGGGATGGCTGCCGACGGGCCGGAAGCCTTCGTTGAACTCGTAGAGCGTGTTCTCCATGCTGACGCACCTGGCCGGATCCCAGTCGTTGCCCCAGGGGTACTCGCGGCCGTCGGCGCCGCGGGCGGCCTTCTCCCATTCCGCTTCGGTGGGCAGGGCGCCGCGGACCCAGCGGGCGTAGTCGCGGGCCTGGTACCAGTTGACGGTGACCGCATAGAGGTCCTCGTCCTTGATGGGACTGGCCTTTTTGCCCTGCGGCCACGGGGGCTTGAATTCGCGGCCGGTGGCCTTGCAGAACGCCTTGAACTGGCCGACGGTGACCGGGGTCTTGTAGACCCAGTAGCCGTCGAGGTGAATCTGCCGGACCGGCTGCTCGTCCGCACCCGCGACGTCGTTGTCGTTGCCGCGCGTGAACGCGCCCGCCGGGACCCAGACGAGTTCGGCGCCATCAAGCTCGTTGACGGCCGTGCCCTTGCCGGTGATCTTGAGCTTCGGCGCGGGGGGCTCCTCCGCCTCGGCCACGGCCTGGCCTTCCGGCAGGCTGCGGGCACTCAGGGTCTGCAGCGGCAGGAGCAGGTTCTCCACCGACTCCTGCTTCGGGGGCTCGTTGCCCACCAGGGTGATCTCGAGGTAGTACTCGCCCACCACGGGCTTGATCTGCACCTGGCTCCAGCCAGCGGCGGAAGTGGTCACCACCGCACCCACTCCGTCGCCGCGGTCGAGCAGGATCTCCAGGTCGCCGGGGATCTGCTTGACGTCGAAGCTGCTCACCTGGGCGTCGCTGACCGCCTGGATGGTGTCCCACTTCTCGTCCATGGCGTCCAGGCCCTCGTACCCGGGCGGGCGCTGGCCCGCCTGGACGGTGCGGATGCCGCCGGGCCGGGCATAGCGCAGGTCCATCAACTCCTTGATGCCGCCGCCCTTGACGGTGACGCGCGACTTCTTCGGGAACGGCAGGGCCAGGCGCCAGCGCGCGGAGAAGGGCTCGCCGATGCCCGGATCGCCGGAGTAGCTGCGTTCGACGCGAATCGCGTCATCCGTCACCGTCACGATGCGCTTCAGTTCGCCGGTGGTGTCGAAGCCGCCCCGGCGCAGGCCCGTGCGGGTGGCGAGCACGCTGGGCTTGTCCGGCCGGTAGGACCGCCAGAGCGCGGTCCAGTCGACCTGTTCGGGGTCCGATACATCCGCCGGCATCCAGAGGCGGCCCCAGACCTTGCGGGCGAACTCGTCTTCGTAACCGCCCGCCGCGCCGCCGGCGTCCAGGATCTCCTTGCCGTCGATGGTCGCGCCGATGAACTTGCCCTTCAGTTCCGGGCAGATGGTGACGGACGCCTTGCCTTCGGCGAGCTTCACCACCGGGCCGCCCTTGTCCCCGACGGTGCGGGCGTAGCCGAAGCCGTTCTTCGCCTGGCCCCGGGTGGCCCGTTCCAGAATAGGCGGCACCCGCGGGTCGGCGCCGGGCACGTACCAGGTCTTGCCCTTGTGCTTGACCAGGCCCCACGGCTCCAGGCGCAGGGCCGCCTCCAGCACCACCGGGTCGATGGTTTCCGTGCGGAGCGCCAGCAGGTTCTTCTGCTGGGCTTCGGTGCCGTGCTGTTCGGCCGCGGCCATCGCCTTGTCCATCAGGGGCACCAGTTGTTCGCGCACGGACGCGGGGAAGAGCTTGTCCATGGTCATGCGCGTCCAGCCGGACCAGCGCACGGCGCTCGGCGCCCAGAGGGCGTCTTCGTACGCGTCGCGCGCCGTCTCCAGGTACTGGTAGAGATGGGGAAGGGCGGCCTCGCTGTAGTTGTCCTTCAGGTACTGGCGGACGAGTTCATCGCCGTCCAACTCCGGGTTCCAGGCCAATCGCATGTACATCCAGTTGAGCATCATGCCCCACGGGCCGCCGCAGGTCTGCGGGTTGATGCCGAAGACGCCGCAGTCGATCATGTAGCGCACGTTGTCATCCACGTAGAACATGGAGGGCCACTCGGGGCGGTAGGTGTCCCAGTGCCAGACGGTGACGCGGCCGGGGGCAAGCTGGGGCCACTCCTTCAGCGCGCGGGCGTAATCGTCATTGGCGGGGTTGTCCAGGATGGGGCCCATCTGGTCGCCGGCGTGGTTCTTGCTGCGGGCGCTGGAGACGACGTTGATCCAGAGGTTGTCGTGCACCTCCATCTTCTTCGGCGCTTCCAGGCTGTTGAAATAGCAGAAGGTGATGATCTGGACGTTCGGATAGGTTGCATTCACGATGTCCAGCGTGCGGTTGAACATGTGGATCAGCGGCGCGGCTTCCGAGCCCTGCTCGCGGACCAGCTTGCGGCAGTCCGGGCAGTGGCAGCCCTGGAACCCGTCGCCCTGGCCGATGCTGAAACGCGAGCTGGCATCCTTCGGAGCGTCGCCGAGGCTTTCGAGAATGCGATTCGCCAGGTGAGCCGGCAGTTCCTTGGCCGTGCCGCAGACGCCCTGGTTGTGCATGTCCGGGTCGCGTTCGCCCTGCTTGTTCATGGGGAAGAACTCGGGGTGACTTTCAAAGAGTCCCTTCTTCGTCACCCGTTTGCGCTTGCCTGTTTCGTCACGTGTCCAGACCTGCTTGTCGCCGGGGTTGACCCAGCTGTACATGGTGTGCCCGGCCGCCAGCGCGCCGCTGGTGCGTCCACCGGTGCCGCTGATGCCGCGGTTCTGCAGAATCCAGGGGTACT
>CAYFTQ010000385.1:0-3037 GCA_964346035.1 uncultured Roseospira sp.
TGGCCCCGGCGGAGGCATTGGCGGCCGCCAGGGCATCGTCGTCGGTACCGATCGGCAGGGCCTGACGCAGGGTGGCGACCTCGCCATCTTCCAGCAGGGCCGGCGGCAGATAGACGCCGCCGGACAGCACCAGGCGCAGGGCGCCGATCATGATCTTGCCGCTGGACGTCTTGGGGATGAAGCCGGAGGCGCCAAGACGCACGGCGTCGGTGACCAGGCGGCGGTCCTCGGCCGCCGTCAGGACGACGACGGGCACCGTGCCCAGGCGTTGCTTCAACGCCGCCAGGCCCTCGTTCCAGGTCATGCCCGGCATCACCAGGTCGAGCAGGACCAGATCCACCCCGGGGGGGTCCTCGACGCGCGCCAGGGCCTCGTCGAACGTGCTGGCCTCCAGCACCTCGAGGTCCGGGTCCAGTTCCGACAGGACCAGCCGCAAGCCATCGCGAAACAGCTCATGATCGTCCGCGATCAGAAGTCTCACCTAACCCTCTATGCCCTCGTGCCCGGGTCGCGGCTTGCGCGTCGCGGGCAGAACACCCCTATGGCCCAAAGTCATAGGTTAGTGCGGTTTTGTCAACGTGGCAAAGCCTACCAAACCGGGGAGGACGTTTTTCGCCGTGCCGTGCCGGTGTTCGCCCATTTCCCTGGCCCGCGATCAAGGTCCGCCATCATGGCGATCTCGCGACACGGTGCTTGACGGTCCAGCCGGAGTGATTGTTTCCTGAGACCGACACGAGCCGTTCCGCCCGGCGCCCCGGCGCCCCTGTGCCCGCGCACCCGCTACCGGCCGCGCCGTCGGCGTCGCGTACTGTTTCCCCCGCGTCCGGCCCGGCAGGCCGGTGGAGGCCATCCAATGCCCTTGTCCCAGGCCATTCCCGTCACCGTCATCACCGGCTTTCTGGGCGCCGGCAAGACGACCCTGATCCGCCACCTGATGAGCAACGCCGGCGGGCGCCGGATCGCCCTGGTCATCAACGAGTTCGGCGACGTCGGCATGGACCGCGACATCCTGTCCGCCTGCGGCATCCAGGGCTGCGGCGATGACGACATCGTGGAGTTGGCCAACGGCTGCCTGTGCTGCACGGTGGCGGACGAGTTTCTGCCCACAATGGAAGCCCTGATTCATCGGGCCGAACCACCCGATCATATCATCATAGAGACTTCGGGCCTGGCGTTGCCGAAGCCGCTGGTTCAGGCTTTCGCGTGGCCGGAAATCCGCTCGCGGCTAACGGTGGACGGCGTGGTGGCCGTCATCGACGGCCCGGCCGTGGCCGCCGGCCTGTTCGCCGAGGACCCGGCGGCGGTGCAGGCGTTGCGCGCGGCCGACGCCGCCGTGGATCATGAGAACCCACTGGAGGAGGTTTATACCGACCAGCTTCTGTGCGCCGACATGGTGCTGGTCAACAAGGCCGACCTGCTGGACGAGGGCACGCTTGCCGCCACCCTGGAGCAGGTGCGCGCCGGCGGTGCGCGCCCCGGCGTTCCGGTGCTGCCCTGCCATCACGGCACGGTGGACCCGTCGGTGCTGCTGGGGCTGGGGCTGGCGGTCGAATCCGATCTGGCGGCGCGGCCGACCCATCACGATGGCCCGGAAGGCCACGACCACGACGATTTCGATAGCCACGCCCTGCCCATGCCGTCGGTTGGTCCCGGCCACGCCGAACCGGAGGTTCTGGCCCAGGCCCTGGCGCCGGTGGTCCAGGCGGGGCGGGTGTTGCGCATCAAGGGGACGCTGGACGTGCCCGGAAAGCCCATGCGCCTTCTGGTGCAGGGCGTGGGACCCCGCATCCAGGCGCACTATGACCGGCCCTGGCGCGCGGACGAGCCGCGCCAGGGCACGCTGGTGGTGATCGGGCTGAAGGGGCTGGACGCCGAGGCGCTGGGCCGAGACCTGGCCGCCGTGGTGTCCGGCGTCGAGGCAGGCGCGGTCAGTTCGGCAGCGGAATAGGCCCGGGAGCGGCGTGTTGTGCTGTCCGGCCCGGCCGGCCGCGCTGGCCGCGCCGGTCCCGTTGCCAAGACTCTCTCGGAGGCATCGTCCATGCTGCCCATGCTGGCCCTGCTGCTGGTGTTCCAATTGGCCGGGGAAGCCCTGCGGCACGCGCTGGACCTGCCGGTGCCGGGGCCGGTGCTCGGCATGCTGGGCCTGCTGCTGGTCCTGATCGCGCGTGGCGCCTGGAAGGGCGCGGCGGGCGCCGTGCCGGAGGCGCTGGACCGGGCCGCCACGGTGCTGCTCAGTCATCTCTCGCTGCTGTTCGTGCCGGCCGGAGTGGGCGTGATCACGCATCTGTCGCTGCTGGCGTCCGAGGCGGTTCCGGTCGCCATCGCCCTGCTGGGCAGTTCGCTGGGGGCACTGGCGGTCGCCGGCGTGCTGATGGCGCGGCTGGGTCGGCCCGGGTCATGACGGCGGTGGCCGACATCTGGGTCTACCTCAGCCGCGACCCCTTGTTCGGATTGACTGCGACGCTGTTGGCCTACCTGGCGGCGGATCGGGTCTATCGCGCGCTGTCCCTGCATCCGCTGGCCAACCCGGTGTTGTGGGCGGTGGTGCTGCTGGCGGCGTTGTTGTGGGCCACCGGTATTCCCTACGAGCGCTACTTCGAAGGCGCCCAGTTCATTCACGTGCTGCTGGGACCTGCCACCGTGGCGCTGGCCGTGCCGCTGTATCGGGCGCTGGGCATGCTGCGGCAATGCTGGCGCGCGGTTGCGGTGGCCCTGCCGGCGGCGGTGTTGGTGGCGTCGCTGGGCGCCATCGGGCTGGGACTGGCGTTCGGCGCCAGTGAGGCCACCATAGCTTCCCTGGCGCCCAAGTCCGTGACCACGCCCATCGCCATGGGCATCAGCGAGCGCATTGGCGGCCTGCCGTCCCTGACGGCCGTGCTGGTGATTCTGACCGGTCTGGTCGGTGCCGTGCTGGGGCCGCCGTTGCTGTCCGCACTGCGGGTGCGTGATCCGGCTGCGCGCGGGTTGGCGCTTGGGGCGGCCGCGCATGGGGTGGGAACGGCGCGGGCTTTCAACGAGAGCCCGGAGACCGGCGCCC
>CAYFTQ010000386.1:0-3034 GCA_964346035.1 uncultured Roseospira sp.
TGGTTGAGGGCCTGTCCGATCGACACCACTCGCGCGCCCGGCTATTCGGCCGGGGTGTCCGTCCTGTCCCGCGACAGCAGCGCGTCGGACGGCACGTAACCGCTGACCCCGCGCGCCGACAGGACGCGGCTCCAGGTTCCATCGCGGTATTGGCCCGTGATCATCACCACCGTCCCGCCGGGCAGGGTCGTCAGCGCCGGATCGCTTTGCCTCGGGCCGGTCCGCACCACCACGCCGCTTGGCCGGATCACAAGCAGTCTGGCTGAGTCCGGCTCCGGCGCAGCGGTTGGGCCGAGGCCCGGGTCCGGACCGTTCTCCGGCGCCATGGTGCGACCGGAGAACGGTCCCCGGGATGGTGCGGCGCCGGCCCCTGTGTCGGGCGGTGCCCCCAGCGTTGTTCCGGACACCGGTCCCTGGTTGCGTGGCGGCGTGACGGCGGACGAGGGCGCCGGACCGGACGGTGCCGGCTCTGCGGCCACCCAATCCAGGGCGCCGGTGATGACCCGGATCGGCCCGGCGATGTAGAGTGCCACGGCGGCGATCAGCAGCAGCGGCGCCAGTTGCGCCACCTGCGCGGGCCCCGGTCCGCGGCGCCGCCGGGCGGCCGGGCCGCTCGGCCGGGGCTGGTCGGCCAGGGCATCCAGAAGCTGGGCGATGTGTCGCTTTTCCGTCTCGGCGCGCGCGAAGGGGCGGGCTTGTTCCGCCAGCAGGCGCGCCAGTGGCAGATTGCCCCGGGCCAGGAAGGCGCGCGCCTGCGCCGACAGAAGCTGATAGTTCTCGGGCGCCGGCTGGGTTCCGCCCCAGAGGTTGCGCCACAAGGCCCGCACGGTCGCGATGGGTCCCCACGGCACGGCCCACCACCCCACCGCCCAGCAATAGAGACTGGCGGCCACGGCGGTGCGGTCGCCGTGGACACGGCAGAAGACACCGGCGATGGGGCTTTGTTCCACCCGCAGGCCGCGCCCGCGCACCCGGTGCAGAACGCGATGACGCAGGTCTGCGGTGGCCCGGCCGCAGACCCGGCAGGTTCGCGGCGCCAGGGACCCCTCCGCGCCCGCCGGGGCGTCTGCCGGCGCCGCGCTGGCGGCGCGAGAGGCTCCGCCCCGGCCGCCCGGGCGCTGTCCGGTATCATAGGCCAGGCGGGCCTGGGGGTCGGACAGGACCCGATAGGCCTCGGTCAGGGCGGCGAATTCCTGCGAGGCGCGCGGGGACGGATTGCGGTCCGGATGCAGCAGCTTGGCGCGCGCCCGATAGGCCCGCTTGACCGCAGCCAGGTCCGCCTCTGGCGTCAGCCCCATCATGATGTAGTAGCCCTTGGGATCGCGTACGACGTGCGCCATCGGTCCGCTATCCCCGTCGATCCGGTCGGCGCGCCGGGGTATCCGCCACCGCCGGCGGGGCGTTCGCGCGCCAGGTGGGCTGACAGTCCTCCAGCACGACGGCATGTTGCGACACCAGGTCCGCGTCCGCGTCCTCTTGGTTGCACGCGCTTGCGCAGGATACCGAGACGCGAACCCAGCGCGGCACCAGCTCATTGTTGATGTCGTCCAGCACGGTGACGCCAAGGTCCTCTGGTCCGGCCCACGCGCGCCCCCCCAGTCCGCGGGCGTAGGCGGAGAAAGCGGCCGCTTCAAGCACGCCGCGATCCGGGACATAGTCCACCGTCACGATCGTGGGGCGACCCGCGATTGATCCGATGTCGGCCTCAAGCGTGACATGATAGGACCGGCGCGGTCCCGGATTGGGTCGCGGCGTAAGGATCGCGCGCCGCGCCTCGACAGCGGCGCGAACCTCGTCCGGGAAGCGGCGGTCGGGCGGCTGGGACATCGCGGGGCACGGTACTCCGGGCGGTCCAGGGCGGTTCGCGCCTCCCTGATCCTGACGAGCCTGGGAGACTGCGGACTGGCCTAAACCCAGCGGCGGAAGAGTGTGACTCTGCCGCCGAACGGCACCGGCCCGCTGCCCCACCCGGCCACCCATAGGATACTCGCCCAAACAAAAAGGAATGGGGGCGGCCGGGTGGGGGAACGGGCCGACTATGGACTCCAACGGTCATCGTCAGATGCCGTTGGTATAACGGGACAGCCGACCCCCGCCATCACGGCGAAACACCCTGGCGGTTCCCCTGTGAAGGCGTCGGTTCTCGCTGGCTGGCCCGGAGTGTAGCGCCAAAAGCCGCCCTGTCGCGCGGAAAAAAGTCCGGACTGGACATACAGCCGAAATCGGGACGGGGGTGGACGGGGCCGCAGGAAGCGCAGACCGCCGGGTCCGTCAGACCGGCTGATCGGTCCCGGCCAGCAGACCGGGAGCCGCCGCACCGGCGCCGGTGATCCGCGCACCGACCGGCAACGGCGGCTCGAAACGCCAGGCCTGGGGCTGGTCGAACAAGGCGTGCAGCAGCAGATTGTTGACGCGGTGGCTGGGCCGCGATCCGGCATAGGCGCCGATGATGGGGTGACCGGCCAGGGCCAGGTCGCCCAGCGCGTCCAGGGCCTTGTGACGGGCGAACTCGTCCTTGTGGCGCAGGCCCCCGGGGTTGAGGACCTCGTCGCCATCGACGACCACGGCGTTGTCCAGCGATCCCCCCCGCGCCAGCCCCATGGCGCGCAGCCCTTCGACCTCGTGGCGGAAGCCGAAGGTGCGCGCGTTCGCCATCTCCGCCGAGAAGCTCTCAGGCGAGACCATGGCGGCGAAGCGTTGACGGCCGATGGCCGCGCTGGTGAAATCGATGGCCGCGTCGATGCTCAGCCCGCGCGGGGCCGGCCGCAGCGAAACTTCGCTGTCGCCTTCGCGCACGGTGATCTCATTCACCACCCGAATGGAAGCGCGCGGTGCGCCCTGCGCCACCAGCCCCGCAGCTTGCAGCGGGGCGACGAACGCCGCCGAGGATCCGTCCATGATAGGCAGTTCGGGGCCGTTCACGCTGATTTCGATATTGTCGATGCCAAGGCCGGCCAGGGCGGCCATGAGGTGTTCCACCGTGGAGACGGTGACGCCGGCGCCATTGCCCAGCACGGTACACAGCCTGGTGTCC
>CAYFTQ010000387.1:0-3028 GCA_964346035.1 uncultured Roseospira sp.
GTTCAGCAACGACGACACCCTGGCTCAGTCCATCACCCAGGCTGGCGGTCCGGTCGGCGAGCCGGTCTGGCGCCTGCCGATGGGCGAGGGCTACGATCGCATGATCCGTTCCGACATCGCCGACATGAAGAACACGGGCAACCGCGAGGCGGGCTCCATCACCGCCGCCCAGTTCCTTCAGCGGTTCGTCAAGGACGGCACCCCGTGGGCGCATATCGATATCGCCGCCGTTACCTGGTCGAAGAAGGACAAGCCGACCGTACCCAAGGGCGGCACCGCGTTCGGGGTTCGCCTGCTTGACCGCCTGGTGGCCGAGATGATCGAGGGCCAGGCCCCGGTCGCCCCGTCTTCGGTGGCCCCGTCTTCGGTCGCCCCGTCCCGGCCCGACCGGTCTGCCGACGCGGGCACGGACACGGGCTTGGGCAAGGGCGTGGGCAAGGCCAAGGGGGGCAAGGCCAAGACCAAGTCCAAGGGCTCGAAAAAGGGCTGACCCGGACCGGGCGGCGTCCCAGCGGGAGCCACGACCATGCAGAGCGGCCGGCTTGATCGTTTGTGGGACCTGTCGCCGCAGGCCACCGTCTTGCTGGACAGCGGCGGGCGGATCGTGGCCGCCAACCGGGCGGCGGCGGAGCGTCTGGACGCCGCCGACCCGGAGGCCCTGCGCGGCGAGGACTACTTCGCTCGCCTGCCGCCGACCGTCGCGGCCGCCCGCCGCGCCCGCATGGCGGCCATCCTTGATCCGGCCCGCACCGGGCAAACGGTCCGGCGCGTGGTCGAGCGAACGGTCGGCCCGGATCAGCCCGGCCGTCTGGTGCGATGCGTGATGACGCCCGTCTTCCAAGACGCCGGCGCCGAGGCGAGGGACGCTCCCGACTCGCGGGCCGTGCTGGCCGTGTTCGAGGATCAGGAGGTCGCGCCCGAGGCGGTCGCGCGCGACCGCCGCAGCGAGAACAGATTTCGCAACGCCTTCGACCAGGCACCGCACGGCATGGCGCTGTTGGACGCGGAGGGCCGCTGGCGGCGCGTCAACCGCGCCCTGGCCGAGATGCTGGGGCGCGATTCGGCGGCGCTGGAGGGGAACTCCGCCCTTTCGGTGACCCACCCGGAGGACTGGTCCCAGGACATGGCCTGGCTCGACGCCGTGCAGGCCGGCGACACCAAGCCCTTCGACGCCGAGAAGCGCTTCCTGCGGCCGGACGGCGCCGTGGTCTGGGCGCGCGTGACCGGCGCCTGGATCCCGGCGCGCCATGGGGCCTCTGCCGAGGTCATCATGCAGGTGGCCGACGTCACCCGCCGCCACATCGCCGAAAGCAGCCTGCGGGCCAGCGAAAGCCGCTTCCGCGAGACCTTCGCAGCGGCGCCGCACGGCATGGCCATCATCGCGCTCAGCGGTCGGTTCGAGGAGGTCAACGCCGCCCTGTGCCGGGTTCTGGGGCGCGCGGAAGCGGACCTGCTGGCGCTGGACGTCGCCGCCGTGTCCCACCCAGAGGACCACAATCTGGAACTGGAAGCCGCCCGCCGCCTGCTGGCCTGCGATGTGCGCGTGTTCTCGGGCGAAAAGCGCTATCTCAGGCCGGACGGTTCGATTGTCCAGGCCTATGTCAGCCTGGCGTTGGCGCGCGACGGCGCCGGCAATCCGCGCCATTACATCGCCCATGTCCAGGACATCACCCGTCAGGTCGAATCGGAAAACCGCCTGCACGAGGCCATCGCGGCCGCCGAACAGGCCCTGCTGGCCAAGACCCGCTTCCTGGCCGCCGCCAGCCATGACCTGCGCCAGCCGTTGCAGGCGCTGAACATGTTCGTCTCGGTTCTGTCGGGTCGCGAGACCGACGCGGCCAAACAGGCCATCCTTGAAAAGGTCGAACGCTCTCTGGACGGTCTGGCCGAACTGCTGAACACCTTGCTCGATATCTCGAAGCTGGAGGCCGGGGCGATCCTGCCGGACATGCGGACCTTCAACATCGCTTCGCTGCTGGGCCGCCTGGGCGAGGAATTCGCGCCCATGGCCGAGGCCGACGGCCTGACCCTGCGCCTGCGCGCGCCGTCGATCATGCTGGACAGCGACCCGGCCCTGATCGAAGTCATCCTGCGCAACCTGATCGGCAATGCGCTGAAATACACCGACCCCGGCGGCCGCGTCCTTGTGGGCGTGCGGCGGCGCGACGCAGGCCGGCGCGTTCGCCTGGATGTGGTGGACACCGGGCGCGGCATCCCAGCCGACCAGCGCAAGCTGATTTTCGAGGACTTCCACCAGGTCACAAGCGGGGGGCGGCCCTCCGGCCCCGGGCTGGGGCTGGGGCTGGGCATCGTCTCGCGGGTCGCGCGCCTGCTGGGGCTGGAGGTCACGGTGACATCGCGGCCCGGGCATGGTTCGAGGTTCTCCATCCTGATTCCGTGCCGGACGGGCGTCGAGACGCCCGGTGCGCCCAGGCCCTGGACCAGGACCGATCCCGCGCCGGTGCCGGAGGCGGGGGGCGCGCCGGCGGCCCTGCTGGAAGAGGCCGAGGCCGGCGGGCGCCTGAACCTGGTCGTCCTGGATGACGAGGCCGGCGTTCGTGAAAGCCTGACTCTGTTGCTGCAGGGCTGGGGCCACCGTGTGTCGTCCTATGCCGGCCTGTCCGACCTGACGGAAGCGCTTCTGACGGAGTCGCTGGCCGCTCCCGATGTGCTGCTGGCGGACTACCGCCTGCCCAGCGGACGCACCGGCCTGGAGGCGGTGGCTCTGATCCGCGGACACTTCCGGGCGCCCATCCCGGCCCTGCTGCTGACCGGAGATACCGGCAGCCAGCGCCTGCGCGAAGCCAACCGGGGTGGGTTGCCGGTGTTGCAGAAACCGGTCCGGCCGGACCAGCTCCGGGTCAAGGTCGCCGACCTGGTGCGGGCCCGTCGGCGCCAACTGGAGCGACCGCGATGAGCGATTCCGATCAATCGGGCGAGGGGCTGCCGGGTCTGGGGGCAGCCGTCGCCGCTTGGCGCGGCGGCGACCTGGAAACGGCGGCGCGCCTGTGCCGTGCCCGCCTGGACC
>CAYFTQ010000388.1:0-3020 GCA_964346035.1 uncultured Roseospira sp.
GGCCTCGTCCTCGGCCAGGATCATCTGACGGATATGGATGATCCGCTGCGGATCGAAGAACATGTGCTCGGTGCGGCACAGGCCTACGCCCTCGGCGCCGAACTTGCGCGCGGTGGCGCAGTCCTCTCCGGTTTCGGCGTTGGCGCGCACCTTCATGCGGCGCACCTTGTCGGCCCATTCCATCAGATCGGCGAAGTCGCCCGACAGTTCCGGCTGGAGGGTTGGCACCTCGCCCCGGAACACCTCGCCCTTGGCGCCGTCCAGGGTGATGATCTCGCCTTCCGTCACGACGATGTCCCCGACCGTCAGGGTCTTGGCGCGATAATCCACGCGGATTTCGCCGGCGCCGGCAACGCAGGGAACGCCCATGCCACGCGCCACCACGGCGGCGTGGCTGGTCATGCCGCCGCGCGTGGTCAGGATGCCCTGGGAGACATGCATGCCGCCGATGTCCTCGGGCGAGGTCTCGACGCGCACCAGCACCACCTTGTGGCCCTTCTGCGCCCAGGCCTCGGCCTCGTCGGCGGTGAACACCACCTGGCCCGAGGCCGCACCCGGCGAGGCCGGCAGGCCGTGCGCCAGCAGGGTGCGCGGCGCGTCAGGGTCGAGCATCGGGTGCAGAAGCTGGTCCAGGTGTTCCGGCGCCACGCGCAGAATGGCGGTTTCCTTGTCGATAAGACCCTCGTTGCACATGTCCACGGCGATCTTCAGGGCCGCCGCGCTGGTGCGCTTGCCGTTTCGGGTCTGAAGCATCCAGAGCTTGTTGCGCTGGATGGTGAACTCCATATCCTGCATGTCCTTGTAATGCAGCTCAAGCTTGTCACGGTAGCCGACAAGTTCCTTGTAGATCTCCGGCATGGTTTCTTCCATGGCCGGCAGATCGGATTTGTTTTTTTCCTTCCCGGCAATGGAAATACTCTGCGGCGTGCGGATGCCGGCCACCACATCCTCGCCCTGCGCATTGACCAGGTATTCACCGTAAAAGGCGTTTTCGCCGGTGGACGGATCGCGCGAGAAGCACACGCCCGTGGCACAATCCTCGCCCATGTTGCCGAACACCATGGCCTGGACGTTGACGGCCGTGCCCCAGTGCGCCGGGATGTTGTGCAGGCGGCGATAGGTCTTGGCGCGCTGGTTCATCCAGCTTCCGAAGACGGCGCCGATGGCGCCCCAGAGTTGCTCGACGGGGTCTTCCGGGAAGGGCTCGCCAAGCTGCTCGAGCACCTTGGCCTTGTAGACGCCGACCAGGTGCTTCCAGTCCTCGGCCTTGACCTCGGTATCCAGGGTATAGCCCTTGTCTTCTTTCAGGGCCTCCAGCTCTTCCTCGAAATGGTAGTGGTCCACTCCAAGGACCACGTCAGAATACATGGTCACGAATCGGCGATAGCTGTCATAGCTGAACCGCTCGTCGCCGGATTGCTTGATCAGGCCCTGAACGGTGGTGTCGTTCAGGCCCAGGTTCAGCACCGTATCCATCATGCCCGGCATGGAGGTGCGCGCGCCTGAGCGCACGGAAACCAGCAGCGGATTGTCCGGGTTGCCGAAACTGGCCCCCATGATGCCTTCTATTCGGCTGAGGGACTCCATGGCCTGTTGCTTCAGGTCGGGCGGATAGGTCTCGTTGTTCTCATAGTAGTATGTGCAAACCTCGGTGGTGATGCTGAAGCCCGCCGGGACGGGAACGCCGAGGGAACTCATTTCCGCCAGGTTGGCACCCTTGCCACCCAGCAGGTTTTTCATGTCGGCACGGCCTTCGGCCTGACCGTCTCCGAAGAAGTAAACCCACTTCGACATGTTTCCTCACCCTTCGATTTTTGAGAAGTCGGCCACGGTGCTCATGGTCGTCTCAATGCGCGACAGAAGTCGCAGGCGGTTGCGTCGCAGGGACGGGTCGTCGGCATTCACCGTGACGGTGTCAAAAAAGGCATCCACGGCGGGGCGGAGGGCTGCGAGGCTGGACATGGCGTCGTGGAATCGCTCCTCGGACACGGCCTCTGTTGTGGCGCGGCTGGCCTCTGACAGGGCGGCGAACAACGCGGACTCGGCCGGGTCGCGCAGCAGATCGGTGGTAACGTCCCCGGCTCGATAGCGAACCCCGTCCTTGCGTTCCTCGATACGGAGGATGTTGGCGGCGCGACGATAGGCGGTCAGCAGATTAAAGCCGTCCTCACTGTCCACGAAATGGGCCAACGCGTCCACCCGTGAAAGCAGGCGCACCAGGTCATCCTCTCCGCCGCGCGCGAACAGGGCCGAGATCAGATCGTGGCGCACGCCCCGGTCCCGCAGGTGGACCTTGAGGCGCTCGGCGAAAAAGCTGAGCAGGTCGTCCAGCACGGCTTCGGAAACATTGCGGTCCAGGCCCGCCACGGCGCCGACGTTCGCCTCCGGGCCGGCTTCGTCGATGCGCTGGCGCACCGCCGCCTCGGCCTGGCGCAGATAGGCCGCGCGGGCGGTTCCCAGTGTTTCAAGCAGCGGCAGCCGCAGGTTGTTTTCGACGATCAGCCGGATCACGCCCAGCGCGGCCCGACGCAGGGCGAACGGATCGCGTGAGCCGGTCGGCGTCTCGCCGATCATCCAGAAGCCGACCTGGGTGTCGATCTTGTCGGCCAGCGCGACCACCACCGAGACCGGCGCGGTCGGACAGCGGTCGGACGGGCCAAGGGGCGCATAGTGCTCGCCGATAGCCTCCGCCACCGCTGCCGGCTCGCCATCGTGGCGGGCGTAGTAGCGGCCCATCAGGCCCTGAAGTTCCGGGAACTCGCCGACCATGCCGGTGCTCAGGTCGGCCTTGGCCAGCAGGGCGGCGCGCGCGCATGTCGCGGCCTGGGCCCCGGGGACCCGAGTCGCCAGGGCCTCCGCCAGGGCGCGCATACGCTCGACCTTGTCATGGTCGCTGCCGAGGCGGGCATGGAACACGCGCTGGGCCAGCGCCGGCAGCCGGTCGGCCAGCGTCACGGCGCGGTCCTGGTCCCAGAAGAAGCGCGCATCGGACAGGCGGGGGCGCCAAAACCCTTTGTTGC
>CAYFTQ010000389.1:0-3015 GCA_964346035.1 uncultured Roseospira sp.
GCCGCACTGGCTGGTATCGCAGCCGACATGGGTTCCCGTCAGACCCAGGTGTTCGCGCAGGAACTCAACCAGAAGGGTGCGGGGCTCGACGTCGCCGCTGACCGGCTGGCCATTGACGGTCATGGAGATGGCGACGGTGGACATGCGGGGGACGTCTCCTGTTGGCCGGTCGTGCGATGGAGCGCGCCGGGCCGATCCGGGGCTGGGCGGAGGAACCGGAGCAAGGGCGCTCTCGGCGCGCCGTTGGGGCCGTGTGGGGCCGTCTGACCGTCGACCGGCCACGCCGAACCGCGCCACGGCCACGGGCGACGGGTTCGCTTCCGTCGAGGCATGTCCGTGAACCCAGCTTGCCACAGGCTCTCACGATGATTAACGCTAAGGAAGGAGGATCGTGGATGTCAACTGTCAGGGATCCGCATCCGTCACCGAAGCGCGGCCCGTTTGCCGCGAGGGCGCCTCATGATCCAGGATTTTGACGAAGACGTTCTGCCCGCTTTGCTGGACTGGCGCGCGCGCGACGGCGCCGGCGCGCTGGTCACGCTGGTGCGCAAGACGCGCTCGGGGCCGCGTCCGCTGGGGGCGCAACTCGCGGTCTCGTCGCGTGGCGAGGTGGTGGGGCTGATCTCGGGCGGCTGCGTCGAGGGCGGCATCGCCGAGGAAGCTCTGGCCGCCATGGCCAAGGGTCGCGATTGCCTCGTTCGCTTCGGCGAGGGTTCGAAGTACGTCGATCTTCGCATGCCCTGCGGCGGCGCCATTGACGTGTACGTGGACGCGACCGTCTCGACCGATACCCTGGCCGCCGTGGCCGCAGCGCTCGCCCGGCGTCGGGCGGTGGTGCTGGTCAGTGACACCGCGACCGGCGCCACCACCTGGGAGGTTCCCGTCCCGGGCGACAACGAGGCCTTCGCCACGGCCGAACTGGCATGGGCCGGCGAGACCGTGGTGCGCCGTCTGCATCGCCCGCCGCCGCGCCTGATTCTGGCCGGGCGCGGCTCCATTCTGCCGCTGACTGCGCGCATGGCGGCGCTGAACGGCTATCGGGTCGAGGCCCTGACCGACGATGACCACGCCCGCGCCCGGGCGGCGCCCGATTGTGCCGTGCCGGTCCGGGGCAGCGGGCCGGGCGAGGTGCGCCACGTTGCCATCGACGCGGCCACGGCGGTCATCACCCTGTTTCATGACCATGACGTGGAACTGCCGCTGTTGCGTCACGCGCTGACCTCGCCGGCCTTTCACATCGGCGCTCTTGGCAGCCAGGCGGCGCACGCCGCGCGACGGGCCCGTCTGGCCGAGGAAGGCTTCGCGGAGGCGACCCTGGCCCGCATCGAGGGGCCGGCCGGAGTGGCGATTCACGCCGCCAATCCGGCGGAGATCGCGACCTCGATCATTGCCGGCGTGATCCGGGCCTACCGGGTCAGGCGTCCGCCCGTCCCGCCGTGATGGAAACAACGGGCTTGACGGATTTGGTCCAGGATAATCTGCTGCCATACAATAGCCAGGGAAGAGGAACCATGACCGAGAAGGATTGTCCCCGATGCGGTCGCGTGTCGGTGCCGCCGGATCACGCCGGGCGCCTGTTGGTCTGGCCGCCGCTGGGTCATACGCGCGGCAAGATCGTGGCGGCGCTGGCCGGGGCCGGGTGGGCCGTTCAAGAACAGGCCGGTCAGGGACTGGTCGTCCTGGACCTGCCGGTCGGCGCGCGCGGCGCCATCGCGCAAGCCCTTTCCGACGCGCTGACCCAGGCCGAGGCGCGCGACAGTCGAACCCTCTTCATGGTTGGTCAGGCCGAGCCGGTCGTGGACGATATCGGGCGGGTGGAGACTCTGGAAACCTTCATTGCCCGGGGCCTTGGGGGCTGGCTGCTGGACCTGATGGCGCAGGAGCGCATCACCACCCACTTCCAGCCCATCTGGCATACCGCCACGCCGGACCGCGTGTTCGCGCATGAGTGCCTGTCGCGCGGGCTGGGGGCAGACGGGTCGCTGATCTCGCCCGGGGTCATGTTCGATGTGGCCGAGCGGGCCGATCTGATCTTTCCGCTGGACCGCCTGGCGCGCACCACGGCGGTGCGCAATGCCGCTTTGCGGCAGGTGGCGGGGCACATCTTCATCAACTTCGCGCCCTCGGCCGTCTACGATCCGCGCAACTGTCTGCGTACCACGGTGCAGGCTGTCGAGACCGCCGGTCTGGCGCGCGAGCGCGTGGTGTTCGAGGTCATCGAGACCGAACGCATCAGAGACCCGGATCACCTGGCGACCGTGCTGACCTACTATCGGGATGCCGGCTTCGGGGTGGCGCTGGACGATCTGGGCGGCGGTTATGCCAGCCTGGGCCTGCTGCCCAGCCTGAAGCCGGACTATATCAAGCTCGACCGATCGCTGGTCGATGGCGCCAGCACCAACCCGGTCAAGGGCGCGGTCGTCGCACGCCTGCTGGATCTGGCGCGCGATCTGGGTATTCGCACCATCGCGGAAGGCATTGAACAGCCCGAGGACCTGACCTGGTTGCAGGCGCGGGGCGCGGACTTCGTGCAGGGCTTCCTTCTTGGGCGGCCCGGGCCGGAGCCCGTGGCGACGGCCTGAGGCCGCGGCGCGCGCGGATCGAAGGGGAGGATCGAGAATGGACACCGTCAATCGCACCGTGGTCCTGCTGGTCGGGGCGGCCGTGTTGCTTGTCATGGCGTTCCTGGCCACCTGGCCAGTCGACCATGGTGCCCGGCGGGTGGCAACCAGAGCCGGGGCGGCGGACCTCGCGCCGGCCACATCCTTCATGGTCGCCGCCGCCCATCCGCAGGCTGCGGAGGCCGGGCGCGCCGTGCTGGCCGAGGGGGGGACGGCCGCAGACGCCGCCGTTGCCGTCCAGATGATGCTGAACCTTGTGGAACCACAATCCTCCGGCATCGGCGGTGGCGCGTTCCTGCTGTACTGGGATGCCTCCGAGCGGGCGTTGGTCACGCTGGACGGGCGCGAGCGGGCACCGCTGGCGGCCGACGAGGGCTATTGGCTGCGCCCCGAC
>CAYFTQ010000390.1:0-3008 GCA_964346035.1 uncultured Roseospira sp.
GGGCGCGGCCTGCTGCTGGGCGGGGTGCCCGGGGTGGGACCGGCCCGCGTGGTGGTCATCGGCGGCGGCGTCGTCGGTGAGAACGCGGTCGAGATGGCGCTGGGCCTGGGCGCGGACGTCGCCGTGCTGGACCGCAACCCCGCCGTTCTTGAGCGTCTGGCGCATCGCTTCGGCTCGGCCCTGACCACGCTGTATGCCTCGCGCGCCACCCTGGAACGCGCGGTCGTGGATGCCGATATGGTCATAGGCGCCGTACTGGTGGCCGGGGCCGGCGCCCCCAAGCTGGTCAGCCGCGACATGGTCTCGCGCATGCGCCGGGGCGCGGTGCTGGTCGATGTGGCCATCGACCAGGGCGGCTGTTTCGAGACCAGCCACGCCACCACCCATCAGGAGCCGACCTTTGTCGTTGATGACGTGGTGCATTACTGCGTCGCCAACATGCCCGGCGCGGTGCCGTTGACCTCGACCCAGGCCCTGACCAATGCCACGCTGCCCTATGTGCTGCGTCTGGCGGACCAGGGCTGGCGGGCGGCCCTGGCCGGGGACGACCACCTGCGGCGCGGCCTGAACGTAGTGGACGGCAAGGTTACGTGCGCTCCGGTCGCCGAGGCGCAGGGGTTGGCGTATACTGCGGTCGAGACCGTGCTGGCCGACGCCGGGGCCTGATCGGGTCGCCGTCCGGACCGTCGGGCGGGTGCGGTCGAGGTTGCGAATTGTCACGGTCCTGGTGGCGCCCGGTGGTTAGAGTGATTCGCACTTTCTCCACAACGGACGCCTCAAGGACGCCTCATGGCTGACGATTCCACGCCATCCTCCCGCGCGCTGGCGGTTCCCAGCGGCCGCCTGTCCCGCCTGGCCCGGTTCGGCGGGCTGGCTTCCAACATCGCCGGCGCCGCCGCGCTGAGCGGCGCGCGCGAGGTTTCGCGCGGGCGGCGACCGCGCGCGCGGGACCTGTTGCTGACCCCCGCCAACGCCCGCAAGGTGGCGGATCAACTGGCCCAGATGCGCGGCGCGGCCATGAAGCTGGGCCAGCTCATCTCTATGGACGCCGGCGACATGCTGCCTCCGGAACTGGCCGAGATCATGTCCCGGTTGCGCGCCGACGCCCATTTCATGCCGGCGCCGCAACTTCGGTCCGTGCTGGCCGAGGCGTGGGGGCGGGACTGGCTCAGGCAGTTCGCCAAGTTTGATCCCCGGCCCATAGCGGCGGCGTCCATCGGCCAGGTCCATCGCGCCAGGACGGCCGACGGGCGCGATCTGGCGATCAAGGTGCAGTACCCGGGTGTGCGCCGCAGCATCGACAGCGACGTCAACAACGTTGCCGCCCTGATGCGGTGGTCCGGCGCGTTGCCCCGGGATCTCGACATCGGCCCGATGCTGGACGAGGCCAAGCGGGAGTTGCACGACGAAGCCGACTACCAGCGCGAGGGTGCCTATCTGATGCGCTTCGCGACCCTGTTGTCCGATGCGCCGTCCTATCGGGTGCCGGCGCTGCATTCCGACCTGACGACATCAAGCGTGCTGGCCATGGATTATGTCGAGGGCGTCGGCATCGAGACCCTGACCACGGCGGCGCAGGAGACCCGCGACAGGGTCATGACGCTTTTGGTCGGGCTGGTGTTCCGCGAAGTGTTCGAGTTCCAGGTCATGCAGACCGACCCGAACTTCGCCAACTACCGCTATCAGCCCGACAGCGGGCGGGTGGTGCTGCTGGACTTCGGTGCCGCGCGTGACTTTCCGTCCGGCATGGCCGACCAGGTCCGGCGCCTGATGCGGGCCGGGCTTGATGACGACCGTGCCGCCATGCGCGATGCGATCGGGGACATCGGCTTTTTCGGCGCCGGGGCGGCGCCCCATCACCAGGACATCATGACCGACATGGTGGCGCTGTCGATGGAACCGATGCGACGGTCAGGGCCCTTCGACTTTGCCGACAACGATCTTGCGATCCGCATGCGCGACGCTGGCATGGCGCTGGGCGCCGACCGGGATTTCTGGCACATCCCGCCCATGGACACGCTGTTCATGCAGCGCAAGTTCACGGGCGTGTACATGCTGGCCAGCCGGCTGCGCGCGCGCGTTGATCTGGGCGCCGTCGTGGCGCCGTTTCTTTGACAGAGAGCCAGACCGGCCGCCCTGTAAACCGACGGCCGTGGGCGGTGCAGGGCCGATCGGGAGCGCGCGCCGAGGGCACCCCGATGGCTTGTTGTGCGTTGCCGCCCGCAGAAAACCCGTCACGGGCCGCCAAACGAAGCCGCCATGACCGGCACAGTGTGCAAAAGCCCGGTCATCCGGGTGCCCTGGTGGGCGGGAAGATCAGCGTGAATGTGGAGCCCCGGCCCGGAAGGCTGTCCACCGTGACGATCCCGCCGTGCAGGTCCATCATGGATCGAACCAGCGACAGGCCCAGGCCGCTGCCCTCGATACGGCGCACGTCGGTATTGGCGGCGCGTTGGTATGATTCGAAGATGCGCGTCTGGTCCTCCGGCGAGATGCCGATGCCCGAATCCGTGACGGCGATTCGCACCGTTCCACCGGCTTCGCGTTGGGCATCGACCCGAACCCGGCCGCCGCTCGGCGTGAACTTGATCGCGTTTGACAAAAGATTAATGAGCATCTGACGAAGCAACCGCGGGTCAGCCACCAGCGTCGCCGGATCGATGGCGGGGCCGATCGACAGGCTCAGGCTGTGGTTGGTCACGCGTTCCTTGACCAGCCGTCGGCAGGTTTGAATCTCGTCGTTGAGGTCCAGCGGCACCGGTGTGGCCTCCATCCGGCCGGCCTCGATGCGGGCCAGGTCCAGCAGATCGTTTATGATGTCGCGCAGGTGGGCGCCACTGCGGTGAATGTCGGCGGCGTAGTCGAGGTAGCGGCGCGATCCCAGCGGCCCGAAAAACTGATCGCGCAGGATTTCGGAAAACCCCAGGATGGCATTGAGGGGGGTGCGCAGTTCGTGGCTCATTGCGGCCTGCACCACGACGATGTGGCCCGGCCTGTCGATGTCGTCC
>CAYFTQ010000391.1:0-2999 GCA_964346035.1 uncultured Roseospira sp.
AAGGCTGGCCGCGCCGGCGATGTTCGCGTTCAGGGTGAACTCGGTGTAGATGGTCATCGGCAGCACGTCGATGTTGGTGGCCAGGGTGAAGGCCGTGCCGAAGGCGCCCATCGCCGTGGCGAAGCAGATCGCGCCGGAGGCGACGAAGCCGGGTTTCAGCGCCGGCAGCAGAACATCCGTAACCACGCGCCAGCCGGGCGCGCCCAGCGAGCGCGCCGCCTCCTCCAGCGCCGGGTCGATCTTCTCGGCCGTGGCCATGACGGTCAGGATCACGCGCGGGATGGAGAAATAGAGGTAGCCGATGAAAAGGCCGGCCATGGAATAGGCGAACACGATCTTGTCGCCGATCAGCAGGTCGGAGACCGCGCCTATCAACCCCTGCCGGCCGGCCAGCATGATGACCAGGAAGCCGATGACCACGCCGGGGAAGGCAAGGGGAAAGGTCAGCAGGGAAACCAGCAGCGATCGCCCGGGGAACCGGTTGCGCACCAGGAACAGCCCGGCCACGGTCGAGACCGCCAGGGCGGTCACCGTCACACCGACGGACAGGAGGACCGTCGCCACCATGCTTTCGAAATGGCGTGGCTTGGTCAGGATGGAGACATAGGCGGCCAGTCCGTCCTCGCCGGTGGCACCGGCCACCGCGACCCGGGCCATCGGCACCAGGAAGAAGGCGGTGAAGACCAAAGCCAGGGGCAGGAACAGAACGAACAGACGGGGATAGTCGCGGCCTTGCATGCCGGTCCTCGGAGAAGGAAGAAAGGGGCGCGGGGGATGGCGCGCCGACCGGCCATCCCCTCGGCAAACGGGTTCGGATACGGATCAGCGCACCTCGCTCAGGTACCTCTCCGCGAAGCCTTCCTGCACGGCGGCCATGCGGCCGTAGTCGACCGGCGCAGCGCGCGCGTAGTCGGAGGCCGGCAGGAACTTCGACGCCGCCTCCTCGGACATGGCGGCGGCACGGATCGGCCGCAGGAAGGCGTTGGCCCACACCGCCTGGCCCTCGTCGGACATGATGAAGTCAAGGATGGCCTTGCCTTCCTCGGGGTGCGGCGCGTTCTTGACCAGGCTCATGACATAGGGAACCACGACGGTGCCCTCGGCCGGGATGACGAAGCGGACGTTGGCGCCGTCCTTGTACTGGGCGCGGTAGGCGTTGAAGTCGTAGTCGAGCAGGATGGGGATTTCGCCCGACAGCACCCGCGCATAAGAGGTCTGCTTGGGCACGATGGGGTCGTTTTCGGCCAGCGCCTGGAACCATGCGATGCCCGGATCGAAGTCGTCGAGCGACCCGCCCATGGCCCGGTTGACGGCCACCGCGCCGGCATAGCCGACGAAGGCCGACGACGGGTCCAGATAGCCGACCATGCCCTTGTACTCGGGCTTCAGCAGGTCGGCCCAGGAGGCCGGGACCGGGGCGTCGTCCAGGGCGTCGACATTGACGAAGAAGCCCAGCGTACCGGAGTGGATGGTGAACCAGTGGCCCTCGGGATCCTTCAGGCCCTCGGGGATCTCGTCGAAGTGGGCCGGCTTGTAGGCCGCGACGACGCCTTTCTCGGCGGCCTGGATGCCGAACGAAACGCCGTAGTAGGCGACATCGGCCACCGGGCTGTCCTTCTCGGCCAGCAACTGCGACAGGGTCTGGCCGGAGTTCTTGTTGTCGTGCGGGATATCGTAGCCCAGGTGTTCCTTGATGGTTTCCAACTGGGTGGCCCAGTCGGCCCACTGGGGCGGGCAGTTGTAGCAGACGGCGTCGGCGGCTTGCGCGGGCGCGTTGGCGAGTGTTACGAACAGGGCCGCGGCGGCGGCCATGGACTTCAGACCCGTTCCGGTCATGATGGGGACCTCTCGTTGTGGTGGAATGGGGCCTGGAGATCGGCGGGGCGAGGCTTGGCGGCTGGTCCCGCCGATTCTCCCGGACGCAGGGTGTGGGGCAGAACGGTCGCAGGCGCGGCCGTCTCCCCGGCAAGACGGGCCAGCAACCTTTTGGTTGCGACCCGGCCCATGTCCCGCGACGGCTGCGCGACCGTCGCCAGGGTGGGGTGAAGCTGGGCACCGACGGCGATGCCGTCAAAGCCGATGACGGAGACGTCTGCGGGCACGCGCAGGCCCAGGCGGCCCAGGGCGCCGATCACCGCGATCGCCAACAGGTCGTTGGAGCAGAACAGGGCGGTGGGGGCGCCGGTGCGGTCGGCGAACAGCGGCGCGACCGCCGCGTCGGCATCCAGGTCGACGAAGTCCACCTCCTGCACCCGAGGCGCCGCCAGGCCCCGCGCCACGGCGCCTGCCACGAAGCCGTCGCGCCGGGCGCGGGCGCGATCCGAGGCGGACAGCGTCCCCGACACCATCGCCAGCCGTTCATGCCCAAGGTCAGCGAAAAAGTCGGCGACCTCGTGGCCGGCGGTCACGTTGTCCACGGTGACCGTCGGACGGCGCCGCGCCGTCGGCTGGTTGTAGATCAGCACGTAGGGAACGCCGTCGTGGTCCAGCGCATCAAGCACCGGGCTGTCAGCCGCGTCGGCGACGGTGAGAATGAGGCCGTCGACCTGATACGCCAGCAGGGCGCCGACCAGCGGCTGTTCGTCCGCGCGCACATACTCGGTGGCCATGAACATCAGCGTGTAGCCCTGGACCTTGGCCTCGGCGTTGATGCCGGCGACCGCGTCGGCAAAGACCGGGTTCGACAGCGACGGAATGACCACCCCCAGGGTGCGCGTGCGGGCGGTCGACAGGTTGCGCCCGATGGCGTTGGGGCGAAAGCCGAGCCGGTCAATCGCCGTCCGGACCCGATGCGCCGTGTCGTCGCGCACCCGGCCGGTGCCGTTGACCAGCCGGGAAACGGTCGCCACCGACACCCCGGCGGCCTGTGCCACGTCGCGGATGGTCGCGCCCACGCCCGCCCCCTCCTGAGAACCGCCGACCTGATCACCGACAGGCGCCACCGTGATCGATGTAAACGGTTACATCAACGGCAGGAGGGTGAATGTTTGGTGACGATC
>CAYFTQ010000392.1:0-2998 GCA_964346035.1 uncultured Roseospira sp.
AACGAGCCCATCGGCACGCGCATCTTCGGCCCCGTCACCCGTGAACTGCGCGCGCGCAAGTTCATGAAGATCATCTCGCTGGCGCCGGAGGTGCTGTGATGGCCGCGAAGATCAAGAAGGGCGACAAGGTCGTTGTCCTGAGCGGGCGCGACAAGGGCCGCCACGGCGAGGTCCTGAAGGCCTACCCGAAAGACGACCGCGTCATCGTGCAGGGCGTGAACATGGTCAAGCGCCACCAGCGCCAGAGCCAGACGACGCAGGGCGGCATTATCGAGAAGGAGGCGCCCATCCACGTCTCCAACCTTGCGCACGAGGACCCGAAGGACAACCAGCCCACGCGGGTTGGCTTCAAGGTTCTTGAGGATGGCCGCAAGGTGCGCTTCGCCAAGCGCTCCGGCGAAATCATCGATGCGTAGGGAGGGCGCCATGGCCGCACGGCTGCGAGAACACTACGACACCGTGATCCGCGACGAGCTGACGCGCAAGCACGGCTATACAAATCCGCTTCAGGTTCCGCGCCTGGACAAGATCGTCGTCAACATGGGCGTCGGAGAGGCGGCCCAGGACCGCAAGCTGATCGAGGGTGCCGTCAAGGACATGACCGCGATCACGGGTCAAAGACCGATCGTCACCCGCGCCAAGAAGTCGATAGCGCAGTTCAAGTTGCGCGATGGCATGGTCGTTGGCTGCAAGGTAACGCTGCGGCGCCAGCGCATGTACGAATTCCTGGACCGTCTGGTCAACATCGCGCTTCCGCGCGTGCGTGACTTCCGCGGCATCTCTGCCAGCGGGTTTGACGGCGCCGGGAACTATAACATGGGCGTCAAGGAGCAGATCATTTTCCCCGAGATCAACTATGACCAAGTTGACAAAATGCGGGGCATGAACATCACGATCTGCACCACCGCCAAGACCAACGACGAGGCACGAGCCCTTCTGGAAGGGTTCAACATGCCCTTCCAGACATAGCGCTTGGAGAAGAACCCATGGCGAAAGTGAGTGCCGTCGAGCGCAACAAGAAGCGCGTTCGCATGAACAAGGCGCGGGCCACCAAGCGCGCCGAACTGAAGGCTGTCATCAAAAACCGCGAGGTGTCTCCGGAGGAGCGTTTCGAGGCCGTGATGAAGCTGTCCAAGCTGCCGCGCAATTCCTCGGCGGTGCGCGTCAAGAACCGGTGCGAGCTTACGGGACGGTCGCATTCGGTCTATCGCAAGTTCCGCCTGGGCCGTGTCGTGCTGCGGGATTTGGCCTCTCAGGGCCAGATCCCCGGTATGGTCAAGTCGAGTTGGTGAGGAAGGTGGCGCATGGCTCTCAGTGATCCCTTGGGTGACATGCTCACCCGCATCCGCAACGGGCAGCAGGCGCGCAAGACCTCCGTCAAGGCGCCGGCCTCCAAGTTGCGGGAGAACGTGCTGGACGTGTTGCAGCGTGAAGGTTACATCCGCGGCTATGCCCGCGCCAACGTGCGTAAGGGCGTTGATGAACTTGTCGTGGAACTGAAGTACCACGAGGGTTCCCCCGCGATTCGCACCATCGGGCGGGTTTCGCGGCCCGGGCGGCGCGTTTATTCGAAGATCAAGGACCTGCCCAAGGTCTACAACGGCCTTGGCATCTCCATCCTGTCCACGCCGCGCGGCGTCATGAGCGATGCCGAGGCCCGCGCGGCGAACGTGGGTGGCGAAGTCCTCTGCAAGGTGTTTTAGGCGAAGGGGACGAAACCATGTCACGTGTCGGCAAATATCCCGTGGACGTGCCCGGTGGCGTCACCGTCACCGTCGAGGGCAACGTTGTGACCGCAAAGGGCAAGCTGGGCGAGATGACCTATCGCTGTCCGGACGCGGTCGCGACCACGCTGGAAGACAATCGAATCTGGGTGCGGCCGCACGGCTCTGACAAGCAGTCGCGGCAGCATTGGGGCACCACGCGGGCCCAGCTCAGCAACGTGGTCAAGGGCGTCGGCGAGGGCTTCTCCAAGAAGCTTGAACTGGTCGGCGTCGGCTACAAGGCGCAGGTCCAGGGCAAGTCCCTGGTGCTGTCGCTGGGCTACAGCCACGACATCACCTATCCGATCCCGGACGATCTGAAGATCGTCGCGCCGGCCCCCACTCAGGTGGAGATTTCCGGTGCCTCCAAGCAGCGGGTCGGCCAGGTTGCGTCCGAGTTGCGCGGCTTCCGTCCGCCCGAACCCTACAAGGGCAAGGGCGTGAAGTACGCCGACGAACGCATCCTGCGCAAGGAAGGCAAGAAAAAGTAAGGCGGGACACGACGATGAGTTCTCTCAAGACGCTGTTCCAGCGCCGTCGCGGCCGGGTCCGCTACGCGCTGCGCAAGAAGGCGGCCGGGCGGCCCCGCCTGTCGGTGTTCCGCTCGTCCAAGCATATCTATGCTCAGGTCATCGACGACGTGGGGGGCCGCACTCTGGCGGCCGCCTCCACGGTGGAAAAGGACCTGCGCGCCAGTCTGAAAACCGGCGCCGACACGGCGGCGGCCACCGCCGTCGGCAAACTGCTGGCCGAACGCGCCGTCAAGGCGGGCGTCGGGCAGGTCGTGTTCGACCGGGGTGGGTATATCTATCATGGCCGCGTCAAGGCGCTGGCCGATGGCGCCCGCGAGGGCGGCTTGCAGTTCTGAACACCGACGACGGTTCGAGGGAAGGTAGAGACAACATGGCACGCAATCCCAACGAACGGGGCGGGGGCGACCGGGACCGTGGACGGCAGCGCGGGGGCGACCGTCGCGACGAGCGCGATGACGACTTCAAGGACAAGCTGGTTCACATCAACCGCGTGGCAAAAGTGGTCAAGGGCGGTCGCCGCTTCGCCTTCGCCGCGCTGGTGGTTGTGGGCGATGGCAAGGGCCGGGTCGGCTTTGGCACCGGCAAGGCGCGCGAGGTTCCCGAAGCCATCCGCAAGGCCACCGAACAGGCCAAGCGAACCATGATCCGGGTGCCGCTGCGCGAGGGCCGCACCCTGCATCATGACATCAAGGGCCACTTCGG
>CAYFTQ010000393.1:0-2995 GCA_964346035.1 uncultured Roseospira sp.
TTGGCGATGCGGTGTGGCCCGAGCCGAGGGCCGAAGTGTTCCCCACCCTCTTGGCCATGGCAAGGCCGCCAAGGCCGAGCAGCTTGTCAAGGAAACCTGGGCGCGCGCACCCCATCCCGTGCTGGCGCGCACCTGGCGCGATCTGGCCGGCGGGCGTGATCCGATGGCCGTGGCCAACCACATGCAGGCGCTGGCAGCCCTCAGGCCGGACCATCCGGAAAGCCGTCTGGCGGCGGCAGAGGCCGCCATCGACGCCAAGCTGTGGGGTCAGGCGCGCGGTCAGCTTGATCCGCTGGCGGCCGAAAGCGAGCCGGGCTTGCGCGCCTGCCTGTTGATGGCGCGCCTGGAGGAAGGCGACGGCGGCGACAGCGCCAAGGTGATGGAATGGCTGCGCCGGGGCGCGGCCGCTGCCGGCGGCCTGGGCGAGATGCGCTGGGCGCGCGCCGCAGCCGACCGTCCCAACGCCGACGCCGCCTGACGCGGACCGCCCCCGGTCCGGATCTGGACCGAACGGGGCTCGGAGGCGCCCATGCGGACGCTGAAAAACAGCCGGCGGAGGTGATGACCCTCCGCCGGCCGTTTTGCGTTCACGTCCGGCGCCGAACCGCAGGCCCCGCGCCCGATACCGACCGGCACGACAGGGATAGCCCCGGAAGGGAAGTGCGGGCACAGGACCTCGCAGAGGCGAGGCATCCGCCCTAGTCCACCCAGGCGACGCGAAGGTTGTTGGTCGTGCCCGGTCGCCCGAACGGCACGCCGGCAATCAGAACGACGCGTTCGCCGGTCTGCACCAGCCCGCGCTCCTTGGCCAGGCGGGTGGCCACCTCGACCATGGCGGAGAAACTCTCCTGGCGGGGAGCCACGACGCTGTGAACGCCCCACACCATGGCCATGCGCCGGGCCACGGCCGCATTGGCGGTCAGGCACAGGATCGGCACCGAGGGCCGTTCCCGCGCCGCCCTGAGCGCGGTCGAGCCGGACGAGGTGACCGAGACGATCAGCCGCGCCCCCAGCGTCGCCGTGACCTGACGCGCGGCGGCGCAGATGGCATCGGCTGCGCTGTTCTCGGGATTCGGGCGGCCGGCATCCACAATATCGCGATAATGCTCGTCCGCTTCCACCTGAGTGATGATGCGATCCATTATGTCCACCGCCGCGACGGGGTATTCCCCGATCGAGGTCTCGGCCGACAGCATGACGGCGTCCACGCCCTCATAGACCGCATTGGCGACGTCGGAGGCCTCGGCCCGGGTCGGCGTCGGTGCCGTGATCATGCTTTCCAGCATTTGGGTGGCGACGACGACCGGCTTGCCGGCGGCGCGGCAGGCGCGCACGATTCGGCGCTGGACGATGGGCACCCGTTCCGGTGGGATTTCAACGCCCAGGTCGCCGCGCGCGACCATGACGGCGTCAGACAGTTCGATAATGGCATCCAGGCTGTCCAGGGCGCTCGGCTTCTCAAGCTTGCTGATGATGCCGGCGCGACCGGCCACCAGCTTGCGGAGCTCGGCCACGTCGTCGGGCCGCTGCACGAACGACAGCGCCACCCAGTCCACACCCTGGTCAAGCGCGTGGGCCAGGTCGCCACGGTCCTTTTCCGTCAGAGCAGAGATCGGCAGCACCACGTTGGGCACGTTCAGGCCCTTGTGATCCGACAGCCGCCCCCCGGTGATGACGCGGGTCACGGCGCGTTCGGCAGCGAGGCTTTCCACGCGCAGGCGAACCTTGCCATCGTCCAGCAGCAGATCGGCGCCGGGCTCCAGGGCGGTGAAGATCTCGGGGTGTGGCAGACGGACGCGGGTGGCGTCGCCGGGCTCGTCCGACATGTCCAGATGGAAGGTCTGCCCGGTTGTCAGGGTGACCGGCCCGGCGAGGAACCGGCCCAGGCGCAGCTTCGGGCCCTGAAGATCGGCCAGCACGGCCATCGGTCGCCCGATGCTTTCACTGACCCGTCGCACGGTGGCCAGCCGCCGTTCATGTTCTGCATGGGTCCCGTGGCTGTAGTTCAGGCGGAACACGCGCGCGCCGGCGCGAGCCAGCGCCTCTATGGTGCCGTCCGTCGTGGTCGCCGGTCCCAGGGTGGCAACGATCTTGGCGCAGCGGGGACGGATCGTCATGGCGAGAAGGTCCCGGCGAGGCGGCGGGCCAGGGGTCAGGCCCGGGGCGGGTGGATCAGGATGGCGCGAATGTCATTGACGTTGGTTCGTGTCGGTCCGGTCAAGACAAGATCGTCCAGCGCCTTGAACATGTCATGCGAACAGTGTCCGGCCAGCAGCGCGTCGGCATCCAGGCCGGCGGCGCGTGCACGCGCGAGGGTGTCGGGTCCGATCAGGGCGCCGGCGTTGTCCTCGCTGCCGTCGATGCCGTCGCTGTCGCAAGCCAGGGCGTGGATGCCCGGGGCGCCCCCAAGGGCCAGCGCGAGCGCCAGGGCGAATTCCGCGTTGGGGCCGCCGCGTCCGTCGGCGTCACCCAGCGAGACGGTCAGCTCGCCACCGGACAGCAGCACGCAGGGCGGCGCGCACGGTTGTCCATGGCGGGCGCACGACAGCGCCACCCCGGCCAGGGCGCGGGCCACCTCGCGCGCCTCGCCTTCCAGCGCGTCGCCCAGGATGAGGGGTGTCACGCCAGCCGCCCGCGCCACCCCGGCGGCGGCCTGAAGGGCGTCCCACGGCCGCGCGATCAGATGCACGACGCTGTCCGCCAGCGCGCCGCCTCCGGGTCGAGGCGGCTCGCAGGCCGGATCGGCCAGCCACTCCCGCACAGACTGGGGTGTCGCGATGCGCCAGCGCTCCAGCACCGCCAGAGCGTCGTGGCGGGTGGCGGTATCGGACACGGTCGGCCCGGAGGCAATGACCGCCGGGTCGTCGCCGGGAACGTCAGAGATGGCCAGCGTAACCACCCGCGCCGGCGCCGCCGCCGCCGCCAGCCGACCGCCCTTGATGGCGGACAGGAACCGCCGCACCCCGTCGTCGCCGCGGGGCTCGGCGAAAGCGAC
>CAYFTQ010000394.1:0-1542 GCA_964346035.1 uncultured Roseospira sp.
CTTCGCGTTTCTCCGGCAGGACGTCCGGGTTACAGGATGAACAGCGCCGCCAGCCCGAGAAACGCGAAGAACCCGACGACATCCGTCACCGTGGTCAGGAACACCCCCGAGGCGATGGCCGGATCGACCTTCAACCGCTCCAGCACCAGCGGAATGGCGATCCCGGCCAGCGCGGCGGCAATCATGTTGATGACCATGGCCGCGCCGATCACCACACCGATCCCGGGTTGCTTGAACCACGCCCACGACACCAGCCCGGTCAAGACCGCGAACATCACGCCGTTGATGGCACCGATGGCCAGTTCCTTGCCGACGATGCGCATGGCATTGGCCGAGGTCAGTTCCTTGGTCGCCAGCGCGCGCACGGCGATGGTCAGCGTCTGGGTGCCGGCATTGCCACCCATGGAGGCCACGATCGGCATGAGCACCGCCAACGCGACGACCTGTTGCAAGGTACCCTCGAACATACCGATCACCAGAGACGCCAGAATAGCGGTGCCCAGGTTGAGCAGCAGCCACCTGAAACGCGCCTTGACGGTATCGATGACGGCCGAGAACAGGTCACCCTCGGACAGGCCGGCAAGGCGAAACAGGTCGTCCTCGGCCTCCTCGTCGATGACATCCACGACGTCGTCAACGGTGATCCGGCCCACCAGCCGGCCCGAGGCATCGACCACCGGCGCCGACAGAAGGTCCTTCTGACGGAACAGGAAGGCGACCTCTTCCTGATCCATGGTGATCGGGATTTCGGCCGTCTTGGGATCCATGATCTCGTGCAGACGCACGGGACGCCGGGAGCGCAACAGCGACGACAGGCGCACATTGCCAACCGGACGATGGCGCGGATCGACAATGAAGATCTGATAGAACTCGTCCGGCAGGCGAGCGCCCGAGCGCAGGTAGTCGATGGTCTCGCCCACGGTCCAATAACTGGGCACCGCGACAAGCTCGCGCTGCATCAGGCGGCCGGCGCTGTATTCGGGCAGGGCCAGCGCCTGTTCCACGATGGCGCGCAGCTCGGTGGGCAGTTTCGCCAGGACGGGCGTCCGTTCCTCGTCGTCAAGCTTGCTGACCAGATAGACGGCGTCGTCCGATTCCACCTCGCGCACGCACGCGGCGAAGTCCTCATAGCCGAGTTGCTCGATCACCTCGGCGCGGACGGCGTCGTCCAATTCCGTCAGAATCTCGGCGTTGAAGTCCGGCCGCAGGATGCGCACCAAGCGGCCGCGATCGTCCGGCCCCAGGGTCTCGATCAGGTCGGCGACATCGGCATAGTGCAAGGGCGCGACCAGCGCGCGCGCGGTCTCCTCGTCCCACTGCTCCAGCGCGTCGCGCACCATAGAGACGAATTCCGGCAACAGGCCGTAGGAATCGTCGCCGTGCAGGACCTCGCGGTGGAGCTTGTCGCGGACGGGAGCGTCGGGCATGGGCGGCATCCTGTGGCGAAAGAAAGGCTGAGAGCAGGCGGACACCGTGATGAGGACCGCGCCCCGGTGGCGTCCTGGTGCTCTGACAAAGACAAGAGAGCCATCTGTCAGCTAT
>CAYFTQ010000394.1:1642-2992 GCA_964346035.1 uncultured Roseospira sp.
CCGAACTCAGGCCGATGCCTTCGTTCGGGTCGATGCACCCGTTCATGCATCAACGTCCCGAACTCAGGCCGATGCCTTCGTTCGGGTCGATGCACTAGGCCGGTTGCGCCGGGCCCAGATGGGCGACGGCAAGCGCATGCACGGCCGCAGACCCGGCGGCCAGAACAAAGCCCGAGCCGCCCAGGCGAAGGGGCTGGCCCATCCAGTCCGTCATCACCCCACCGGCGCCGGTCACGACCGGTACCAGGGCCATATAGTCATAGGGCTGGGTGTCCGCATCCAGGGCCACGTCGATCCAGCCCGAAGCCACCATGCCATACGCGTAACAGTCGGCACAGTAGCGGCGATCCTTCAGGCGCGCCGACAGGGTGTCGAACGCCGTCCGCGCCGACGGCGAGAACAGGTCCGGCGAGGACGTGTACAGCGTCGCGGCGGCTGGGTCGGAGGTCTCCCGCACACGACACGGCGTCCCGTTGAAGGTGGTTGGCAGGCCCGCGCAGCCAACCCAGCGCTCGCCCATGGCCGGGGCGTCGATGATCCCCAGCACCGGCCGGCCGCGCCACGCCAGCCCGATCAGGGTGCCCCACAGGGGCTGGCCGCTGACGAAGGAGCGCGTGCCATCAATGGGATCCAGGACCCAGACGAAGTCCCGGTCCAGGCCGACCGGCCCTTCTTCCTCCCCAAGAATGCCATGGTCGGGATGGTGGGCGCCGATCAGGGCGCGCATGGCCGCCTCCGAGCCCTTGTCGGCAGCGGTCACCGGCGATGCGTCGCTTTTGGTTTCCACCGCCAGCGCGGCCGAGCGGAATCGAGACAGCGTCTCGGCGCGGGCCGCATCAGCCAGCGTCCGGGCGAACGGAAGCAGGGCCTGGATACTCCCCGCAGGCAAGGAATCGGTGTCGGACATGGTCGGCTCTCCGGTCTCGGGACAAGTCGGCACCTTGCGGGCAAAGGCCGCCTCGATCAAGGCAGGAGCGCCGCACCGTTGCACTTGCCTGGCCCGCGCGGACAGGCCACGCTGACGAACGGCCCGCCGAAACGAGGAGACCCCATGAGCCAGATCGTCAACCTGCGCATGGCCCGCAAGCGCAAGGTCCGGGCGGACCGGTCCGCCGCGGCCGAGGAAAATCGGGTCCGCCACGGACGCACCAAGCCGGAGCGCCTGGGCGAAATCGCCGAACGCGCGCGCGACAAGGCCAGCCTGGACGGCCACCGCCTGGCGTCGCCCGGCGCGCGTGATGACACCCCCGACTGACACCCGTGCGCCCGCCCCGCCATCGAACCGCCGGCCGCCTGGCGACCGACGGCCCTTCCTGAGTGTCTGTCCGGAAAGCCGTCAGGTACACAGCA
>CAYFTQ010000395.1:0-2987 GCA_964346035.1 uncultured Roseospira sp.
GGGCCAGTGCCGTCGCCACGCGCTCGACGTCCTCGTCCGCCATGTCCGGGAACAGCGGCAGCGACAGGCAGCGCACGTAGTAGGCATCGGCGCCGGGCAGAACCAGGTCCGGGGCGCGCCGGCGGTAGAACGGCTGGCGGTGGACCGGCAGGTAGTGAACCTGGGTGCCGATGCCATCCGCCGCCAGCCGGCGCATGACCGCGTCGCGGCTGCTGCCAAGGGCCTGGAAATCGATCAACACCGCGTACAGGTGCCGGCCGTGATCTTCGGCCGGGCCGCGCGGCACCGGCCGCAGCGCCGGCGCCAGCGGCGCCAGGGCGCGGTCATAGGCCGCCGCCAGCGCCCGGCGCCGGGCCAGGAAGCGGTCCAGCTTGCCGAGCTGGCTGGCCCCCAAAGCGCAGTTCAGGTCCGAGGCGCGGTAGTTGTGACCCGGCGTCGCCATTTCGTAGTACCAGGGGTGGGGCGTGCCGTCTTCGGCGAAGGCCTGACGGCGGTCCAGGAAGTCGCCGGGATCGCGCGTCATGCCGTGATTTCGCAAGCGGCGGAGTCGCTCCGCCAGGCCCGCATCGGCCGTGGTGACGGCGCCGCCCTCGCCCATGGCCACCGCCTTGACGGGATGGAACGAGAAACAGGCCGCCGCCGAGCGGGCCCCGTCCCCGACCGGATGGCGCGCCCCGTCGTGGTGGATGGCGCCGCCCAGGGCGTGGCAGGCGTCCTCGACCACCGCCAGACCGTGGCGCTCGGCCTCGGGCCACAGCGCCGCCATGTCCGCGCACTGTCCGTTGAGGTGGACCGGCAGCACGGCACGCGGCCGGCCAGGCCCCGGGCGCGCCAGGGCCGCCGCCAGCGTGGCGGGCGTCAACAGGCCGCTGTCCGGATCGACGTCGGCGAAGCGAACTTCGGCGCCGACATGGTGGGCGGCGTTGGCGGTGGCAAGGAATGTGAGCGCCGGCACCACGACCGCGTCCCCCGGCCCCACGTCGAGCCCCATAAGGGCCAGGTGCAGGGCTGCCGTGCCGGTGGCGCAGGCCACGGCATGGGGCGCGCCGGTGGCGGCGCGCAAGGCGGTTTCGAACCGATCCACGGCCGGCCCGCCGGTCAGCAGCGGTGCCCGCAGGACCTCCACCACGGCCGCGATGTCGGCGTCGTCGATGCTCTGGCGACCGTAGGGGATCATGCCTTCGGAAGGCTGTCGAAACGGGCCAGGTCCTCGACGGTGAGGAAGTGCTCGTTGCTGCCGGAATTGTATTCAAAGTCCGGCGCCACGGGCCGTCCGATCTCGCCCTGGGCGTTGTGGGCGTAGTCCACCGCATGATCCGTGAACCGGATGGTGGGCTGGATGACGTAGTGATCGTCGAACTCAAGGGTGATGTGGGCGTAATCCAGCGGGCACATGATTTCGTGCAGCTTTTCGCCCGGCCGGATGCCGATGTGGCGCAACGGGATGTCGGGGGCCATCGCCTTGGCCAGGTCCACGACTCGCATGGACGGGATCTTGGGCACGAAGATCTCGCCCCCATACATGCGGTGGAAGTTGGTCAGGACGAAATCAACGCCCTCCTGCAAGGTGATCCAGAAGCGCGTCATGCGGTCGTCGGTGATCGGCAGGTGGTCCGTTCCCTCGGCCAGGAGGCGGCGGAAGAACGGCATCACGGACCCCCGCGACCCGGCGACGTTGCCATACCGGACCACGGCGAAGCGCGTGATCTTGGTGCCCACCATATTGTTGGCGGCCACGAACAGCTTGTCCGAGGCGAGCTTGGTGGCGCCGTACAGGTTGATGGGGTTGGCCGCCTTGTCGGTGGACAGGGCGATGACCTTTTCCACGCCGGCCTCCAGGCTGGCGCGAATGACGTTCTCGGCGCCGCCGATGTTGGTGCGGATGACCTCGGTCGGGTTGTATTCCGCCGCCGGGACCTGCTTCAGCGCGGCGGCGTGGATGACGAAGTCGACGCCCGCCATGGCCTGGCGGGTGCGCTCCACATCGCGCACGTCGCCCAGGAAGAAGCGCATGCAGGGGTCCTGGAAGCGCTCCTGCATCTCGAACTGCTTCAACTCGTCGCGCGAGTAGATGATCAGCCGTCGCGGCCGGTAACGATCCAGCAGGGTGCGGGTATACTGGTGGCCGAAGGACCCGGTGCCACCGGTGATCAGGATGGATTTACCGTGGAACATGGCGGCTCGCGTTTGGCATGCGGGACCCGTGGTCCCCCAAGGATAGGGGGGCAGCCTAGCGGCCGAGCCTTAACATTCCCTGAACCGGAGCCGAACCCCGTGACGGGAAGCGGCCACCCGCACGACCGGAGCACACGAAAACAAAAAGCTCTATTCGCATTGGCCGGGCATGGTGGGCTGAATGCCTTGGAATCCCTCAGTGCCAGAGCCAAACAAAAAAAGGCCGGCGTCTCGCCAGCCCGCATGGTGCGTCCTGTCGATGTGCCGGCCTACGCTGGTCCGAGACCGCTGTCGAGCATGACCAAACCGTGGTCGTCCCTTCTGTTGTCCGTCCCGACGCGGCTATGCCACGGGGGCCAGCGGTGACTTGGACTGCGCCCGGCCCTTGAGAACGCGTTCTTCGAACGCGGTCTTTTCGGACGACACGTGATCGCCGATCCGGGGACCATGGAACGACATGCCATAGCGGAAAAAGACAAGGAAGCGCATCATGACGTGACCCTCCCGTTGCTGAGGTGTGCTTCAAACGGCGTCTCTGCCGTTGACTCCAAGGTAGCAACGGTTCGGCTCCGGCGCAACGGAAAAAGCGCACCGGGTGCGCATTATCCCTATTTGTGAAATTGGATGAATGCTCTTTTCGTCGATGCGAACGCGGTTCGATCGTCAGGATTCTAGCGCCGCCCGCGCCGCGTCCGCGTCTCTCGGCAGCGGCGCCCGGCCCAGCAGCGGCGCCGGCAAGAAGCCCGGAATGCGACGCCGGTAGCGGGCATACGCTGCGCCATAGCGCTTCAGCAGGCGGCGTTCCTCGATGC
>CAYFTQ010000396.1:0-2976 GCA_964346035.1 uncultured Roseospira sp.
AGCCCCAGGGCGCCGCCGCCGGCGGCCAGGAACAGTTCGCGATAGGCGGTCGCCACCTGGTCGGCGTGGCGCCGGTCCACGTCGGTGACCACCAGGACGCGGGTCTGACCGGCGTAGTCGAACGGCGACGGCACGGCGGCGCGCATGGTCTCGGGCAGATGGACGGCGCCGGTGCGGCGCTCGGCGGCCTGCCAGTCCGCCTCGGGGTCGCCGGAACCGTCGCGCAGCGTCGCCGAGGTCACCAGCAGTCCGTGGGCGCGCCCGGCGACGGTCTCGGCGAACGGCACGGTGGGATCGATCCAATGCCTGTGCAGGCCGACGTCCAGGTCGCGGCCCCAGGCGCGCTCGATGCCCAGCCAGTCCACGTAGGCGGGCGGGGTTTCGGCCCCCACGGCCCGGCACATGGCGCGCCAGGCCCGCACCGGCAGCAGGGCGCGGCGTTCCACCGAGCGGATGAGCCCGTCCATGCGCTGGCGGGTGGTCGGGTCCAGCCGGGCGGCCTCGTCGTCCAGGCGCGCCTCCAGCGCCTTGATCAGGGCGGTGGCCGCGCGATCCAACTCGTCCAGGGCGGTGTCCAGTCCGGCGGCGGCCGCCGCCAGGCCCGCGACCGGTGGCCTCAATTCGCATTCCAGCGAGTAGGGACCATCGGGTTCGCGGGCGCGGGCCAGCACCTGTTGACGGATCAGCGCCAGAAGGTGCTCGGTCGGGCCGCGCGGCTGACCGTCGTTCAGGCGTGCCGGCCAACCCGGCCCCGGCAGCACGCGGGCGCCGTGCAGGATCGTGCTCAGGGCCTCGGCGGCGCCAGGGCTGTCGCCGACCAATTCCTCGGCACGCACCTTCAGGCCGCGCGCGCGGCTGCGGCTGCCGTCTTCCGCACCCAGCAGCCAGCGCCGCAGGTCGGCCGTTTCGGCTCCGCTCAGGTGGGCGGAAAAGGCGCTGTCGGCGGCGTCGAACAGATGATGGCCCTCGTCGAAGACATAGCGCGTGGGCAGGGTGCCGTCTTCCAGCCCGCCCAGCGCGGCCTGGACCAGCACCAGGGCGTGGTTGGCGACCACCAGGCGGGCGCGCCGGGCGCGGCGCGCGGCCTTTTCGATGTAGCAGCGGTTGAAGTGCGGGCAGGCGGCGAAGATGCACTCGCCGCGCCGGTCGGCCAGCCCCAGCGACCAGTTCCGGCCCAGAATGTCCACCAGCCAGCCGGGAAAGTCGCCGCCCACCAGATCGCCATCGCGCGAGGCCAGCGCCCAGCGCGCCATCAGGCCGAGCGGGATGGCGGCCGCCGGCTGGCCGGACAGGCGGCCGACGGCCTCCTCCATGTTCAGCAGGCACAGATAGTTCTCGCGTCCCTTGCGGATCACCACCCGGCGCGCTTTTTCGCTCGGGTCCGGGTGCAGGCGATCCAGTTCCCCGTCCAACTGGCGTTGCAGGTTGCGGGTATAGGTTGCGATCCAGACGGTACCGTCGTTCTTTTCCGCCCACACGCTGGCCGGAGCGATATACCCCAGGGTCTTGCCGACGCCTGTACCGGCTTCGGCCAGCACCATGTGAGGCGAGTCACGATGCTCGCGCGGGGCGAAGGCAGCGGCCGCCGCGCTGGCGTAGTCGGACTGCTGCGGGCGGTCCTCGGCCGCCGCGCCCAGCAGGTCGGCCAGCCGGGCGCGGGCCTCGTCCGGGCTGACCGGCTGATGGCCGGCGGCGACCTCGGGGCTGTGCTCGCTGATCTCGCTCAGGCGTTCCCAGACACGGAAGGCGCGCGCCACGGCGCTGCCGTGCGGACCGTCGCCCCGGGCGCCCAGCGCGGCCAGCACCGGCGCGCCCCAGGCCCAGCCGCCGCGCGCCATGGCGAAGGCCAGTACGCGCGCCGTGCCCTGGTCGCGGCCGTGCAGGGTGGTCAGGCTTTCCAGCAGCCGCGCTGCGATGCTCGGCAGGGCCAGCGCCTGGGCGACGCGATCGGCCAGCGGCGGTGGCGCCAGTCCGACCGCCTCGGCCAGGCCGCCGACCGTCGGCAGGGCAAAGCGCGCCGGGTGAACGAAGGCGAACAGTTCCAGCAGGTCATGGGCGGCCAGGTTGTCGCGACCCAGCCGGCGCGCGGTGGACGGCGCGTGGCACACCAGCGGACGCGCCCCGGCGGCACGGCGGCCCAGCACGGCGGCGGTGCCTTCCTCCACCTCGCCGTCCGGATGGACCAGCACGGCGGTGCGCGGACTGGCCACCAGGGCGGGCACGGCGGGCACCGCCACGCGCCGCTCGGACGGCGAGTCGGCGGCGGACGCGGTCGGATCGGGCGGCGGCGGCGGCGTTGTCATGGCCGCCACTATAGGCCAGCGCGGGCCGGCGGGTCACGCGACCGACGCGCCCGCTGTCCATCACACGCGCCTTGACATCGCCGCGCCTCCCGCACACCTTCAGAAGCAAGGCACTCCGCCTCTGATACAGCCCCACTGAGGACGCGGCCGCGACCGCGCGCACGGCTCGCCTTGCCGACGAAAAAGCTCTTCATCAAGACATACGGCTGCCAGATGAATGTCTACGACTCCGCCCGCATGGCGGATGTCCTGGCGCCGCTTGGCTATGGCCCGACCGACGATCCGGGCGAGGCCGACATGATCCTTCTGAACACCTGCCACATTCGCGAGAAGGCGTCCGAGAAGGTGTTCTCGGAGTTGGGCCGCCTGCGCCGGATGCGCGCGGCGCGCGAGGCCGCCGGAAAGGGCCGCGTCCTGCTGGGGGTGGCCGGCTGCGTCGCCCAGGCGGAAGGCGAGGAACTGCTGGCCCGCGCCCCGTTCGTGGATCTGGTGCTGGGGCCGCAAGCCTATCACCGCCTGCCGGAGATGGTCGCCCGCCTGAGCCGGGCGGGCGGCGATGCAGGCGGCGCCGGCGCCGGCGCCCAGTTGGACACCGATTTCCCGGCCGAGCCCAAGTTCGACCACCTGCCGCCCACCGGCGCGCGCGGACCGGCGGCCTTTCTTTCCGTTCAGG
>CAYFTQ010000397.1:0-2961 GCA_964346035.1 uncultured Roseospira sp.
TGACCGTCATGCCTTTGAGACCGACCTCCTGGAGGGCTTCCTTCACCTCGTCCAGCTTGAAGGGCTTGATGATGGCCTCGATCTTTTTCATCGGCTCCGGTCTCTTTTCGTCCTGTTCCCGGTGGTGCGGTTGCCCCGCCCCCGAACCGCCGTCGGCGAGGCGGACGGCGGCCCACGGGGGCACCGGACCGTCCGCCGACATCGGCTTCCCTATCAACTGGCGTGCCAACCCGGGCGGCGCGCGGGAACGCTGGCTTTGCCGCGCATCAGCCCCGAACGGGAAGCCCCCGGCTCCAGGAAGCCTGCCCCCCAATGAGGCAGTTGCCCAAAAAGCGGGCGGCAGGTCGCGGCCCGATGCCCGATGCCCGATCCTATCACACTCTCCGGATCAAGGCGGGATCATACCGCGCGGTCAACGAACCGCGTCGGCGGGTGTGTTGTCGGGCCGCGTCAGGGCGTCCAGCACGCCACAGCGGTCCACGCGGCCGCCCTCGCATTGTGCCACCAGGTCGGCCAGTTCCGCGCGCAGGCTGCGCAGGTCGTCGATGCGTTGGTCAACGGCGGTCAGATGGCGCTGGGCGACTTCGTGGATATCGGCGCACGAGCGTTCGGCATGGCCGCCCAGGGCGATCAGGTCGCGGACCTCGTCCAGCGTGAAGCCGAGCCGGCGCGCCCCCCGTATGAAGGACAGCCGCGCCAGGTGGTCCGGGCCATAGATGCGATGGTTGCCGGCGGTGCGCGCCGGCGCAGGAAGAAGGCCAATGCGTTCATAATAGCGCACGGTGTCCGGTTTGGTGGCGGTTCGGCCGGCCAGCAGTCCGATGTTCATGGCAAAACTCCGCTTGAACCTGGAGTGGCTCAAGGGTTCAGATTGGCCCCCTGATCCGGTGTGACAAGAGGAGGGGCCATCGTGTCCGGGTGCGCGTGTTCGTCAAACGTCCGCTTCGAGGGCATCTCGGCCGGCTACCGGCGCGTGCTGCTGGTCGTCATCGTGCTCAACGCAACAATGTTCGTGGTCGAAATGAGCAGCGGCCTGATGGCGCGGTCGATGGCCTTGAAGGCGGATGCTCTGGATTTTCTGGGCGACAGCATCACTTATGCGCTGTCCCTGGCGGTCATCGGCATGTCCCTGAAGACGCGCGCCACGATCGCGTTGCTGAAGGGGGTCAGCCTGGCTCTTATGGCGGCGATCGTGCTGGCGGGCAGTGTCTACCGCGTCTTCGTTACCGCGCAGCCCGACGAGATGGTCATGAGCACCGTGGGCGTGCTGGCCTTCGCCATCAACCTGGCGGCGGCGCTGCTGTTGATGCGCTGGCGCGACGGGGACGCCAACGTGCGCTCGGTCTGGCTGTGCAGCCGCAACGATGCCATCGGGAACGTGGGTGTGATCGGCGCCGGCCTGCTGGTGGGCGTGACCGCTTCGCCGTGGCCGGATCTGGCGGTAGCGGGCGTGCTGGCGGCGCTGTTCCTGACCTCGTCGGTGGGGATCGTGCGCCAGTCCCTGGCCGAGCGGGCCGAAGCGGGCGCGGGTTCGCTGCCGCCGCCTCCGCAGGAGCGGGCGGCCGGCGAGACCCCCTTGCGCGAACGGGGCGGACATGCAGAGTGCCCGGTCAGAGCGCCCCACGCCTGACCCCGGAGCCCGCAGGCATGTCCGCCGTCCCGCCGTCCGCCGCATTCGCACCCTCGCCTCGGCGCGTCCTGACGCTGGGCGCCGCCCGGGTCACGCCGATCCCGCCGGGTCGCCTGCGTGAACTGGTCACGGACATGGAGGCCCGCGCGCCCGAGTCCGTGCCCGATCCACCTCCGCCGCCCTCCGGGCGGCGCCTGTGCCGTCATGCCGGCACGCTGACGTGGCAGTCCTTCGGCCCCCTGTTCCGGGCCGTCGGCGCGCCCTGGCTGTGGCGGGACCGGCTGCTGCGGAGTCCGGACGAGGAAGCCCGCCATCTGGCGCGTTCCGACGTCGTGATCCACCTTTTGGAGGATACCTCGAACGACAGGGCGCTCGGCTTCTGCGAGATGGACCGCCGCGACCCGGCCGCGCCGCGCGTGCTGTATTTCGGGTTGCGGCCGGATGCCATTGGCTGCGGTCTGGGGCGACTGCTGTTCGGCCATGCCCTGGCCGAGACCTGGCGCGCCGGCGCCCGGGTGATTCGCCTGGATACCTGCACCCATGACCATCCCGGGGCACGGGCGTTCTATGAATCGTTCGGATTCCGCACCACCGGCCAGCGGGTGGTGGAGGCCGACGACCCCCGTCACACCGGCCTGTTACCCCCGGCAACGGCACCGGCCGTGCCGCTTGCGCCCATGATCGAGCGTCCGCCCGCCCTGCGCACCGATCCGCACGGCGCGGGCGCGGACGATCGCTGAACCGCGCCGTTGCGCAACCACGCACCGGGTGAGAGCATGAGCGCCGAAATGGTCCCCGCCGCCCCCGCCGACAGCCGGCCCGGCCCGCCCCGTGGTTCATCCGCGTGGGCCGTTTTCATCGTTTTCCTGCGTCTCGGGCTGACCAGTTTCGGCGGCCCGGTGGCGCACCTGGGCTATTTCCGTGCCGAACTGGTGCAGCGGCGGCGCTGGCTGTCCGATGCCGCCTATGCCGATCTGGTGGCCCTGTGCCAGTTCCTGCCCGGTCCGGCCAGCAGTCAGGTTGGCCTCGGGCTGGGGTTGCACCGGGCCGGCCCGCCGGGCGCGCTGGCCGCCTGGGCGGGCTTCACGTTGCCCTCGGCGCTGGTGCTGGCGGTCGCCGCGCTGGGTGTCGCCGCGCTCGACCCGGGGGCCGAGTCGGGCTGGCTGCGCGGCCTGAAACTGGTGGCGGCGGCGGTGGTGGCACAAGCCGTCTGGGGCATGGCCCGAACGCTGGCGCCGGATCGGCCGCGCGCCACCCTGACGCTGGCCTCGGCGGCGGTGGTTCTGGTGTGGCCGCTGACCGGCTGGCCGCTGGCGGCGGGCCAGCTTCTG
>CAYFTQ010000398.1:0-2937 GCA_964346035.1 uncultured Roseospira sp.
GGCGCTGAACAAGGAAACCGGGACGTCCGCCATGTCCGTGACCCTGCGCACCCTGGACGAGCCCGTAGCCCGCGGCGGCCCCTTTGTCATGAACACGGCGGCCGAGATCCAGCAGGCCATCGCCGACTATCAGGCCGGCCGTTTCTGATCGCGCCGCAGCGTTCGCAGGCGGCTCGTGCAACACAACGACCCATGGTATCGTTCGTGGTGGGCGCTACAGGTGACAGGGGCCGCCCCGCCGGGCGCGGGGTCCCGTCTCCGGCGCCACCAATGACCGCCCGATGGGAGACGCCATGCCCGCCGACGCGCCGCCCCCGGATACTCCGCAGGAACTCCCGGCCTGCCTGATCCTGCCGGCAGCGGACCGGGCGTTGCTGATGGACTGGCTGGCCGGTCTGTTGGCGCGCCCTCCGACGGCGCGGACCGTGGCCGTGCTGGCCGGACCGGACGGCGAGACGGCCCTGGCCGGCCTGGCCGCCGTGCCCGGGCTGGCCAGCGCCGCGCGCGCCGTGTTCGGGTCCGTGCGCGCCGCCCGCGCCAAGCATGACGCCAAGGCGGACACGGCGGCGGCGCGGGATCTGGCCTCGGCCTTCGCCACCCTGTTCGGCGACGCCACCGGCCACACCATTCGCGACCGGCCCGGAGCCGGCGGCTGCGGCGCGGTCTCCCGGCTGGCCTCGGCCTATCAGAACGACGGGTGTTCCGATGCAACGGCGCACCGGCGCGCCCGCATCGCGGCGTTCCTCGCCGGGCACGACCTTGAACGCACCGACGCAGCACCGGAACCGGCCGACCATATCGCCGTCATGCTGGCCGCCCTTTCCGCCCTGGCCGCGCGCGAGGCCCAGGCGCGCGCCCAGACGGACCCGGAACTGGTGCCCCGGGCGCGTGCGATGGGGGACGCCCTGGCTACCGCTCAGCAGCATTTCGCGACCCGAGAGTTGGCCCCCTGGCTGCCGGCGTTCGGCGCCAGGGTGACGGCTGCCGACCCGTGCGGCTTCCACGCGGCGGTGGCGTGCCTGGCCGGGCAGGCGGTGGTCCCGGCCGGGGCCTGACGGCGCCCCGGTCCGGTTGTGTGGGCCGTTCGGGCCGAAGCACGCTGTCGCAGGTCTCGGAGCCGCTGTCTCGGTCCTTCTTCACACACTGCCCGGAGCGGCCATGGCGTCCCCCGACGAAAGCCCTGATGCACCCTCCATGGCCGCGCGCGCGCCGGACCCGGGCGTAACGGGCGCGTCTGTGCTGCTTCAGCTTGAACGCGCGATGCGACAGGCGGAGGACGACGCCGCGTTGGGCTATGTCCTGGTCAACGAGAGCCGACGCCTGATCGACTATCGTCAGGCGGTGCTGTTCGACGCGCCCGGTCGCGGCGGCCGGGTTCTGGCGGTTTCGGGGATCACCACGCTGGACCGCACCGCGCCCATGATGGCCTGGCTGGCCCGGCTGGCGCGCCATCTTGAGCGGGCCGCCCCGCACGACCGCCCGCATCCGGTGACGGCGCCGGATCTGCCCGAGGCGCTGGCCGCCGACTGGCACAGCTTCGCCGGACCGGTCGGCCTTTGGTGTCCGCTGCTGACGCCGGACGGGCGCCCACAAGGCGCGCTGTGGCTGATCCGCACGGCGCCATGGGAGGAATCCGACCGGGTGCTCGTGGGTCGCGTGGCCGAGACCGCCGCGCACGCCCGCGCGGCGTTGTCCGGGCGGGCGCGGTATCGGCCCTTTGCATCGTCACGCTGGCGGCGAACGCTGGTGCTGGTCTCGGGGCTCGCTCTGCTGGGTGCGCTGGGGCTGCCCGTACCGCAAACGGCCTTGGCGCCGGCCACGGTGGTCGCCGCCGACGCCGAGGTCGTGGCCGCGCCCCTTGATGGTGTGATCGAGGGCATGGCGGTCGCCCCCAACCAGACGGTGCGCGCCGGCGATCTGCTGTTCCGGTACGATGACACCGCCCTGGCCAGTGATCTCGCTGTGGCGGAGAGCAGCCTTGCGGTGGCCCGGGCGGAGGCCCGTCAGGCGCGCCAGGGTGCGTTCGAGAGCCGCGAGCAGTCCGCCCGTATCGCCGTCCTTGAGGCGCGTGTCGCGCTCCGCGAGGCCGAACTGGCCAACGCTCGCGCCCGCATGGCCGAGGTCGAGGTTCGGGCCGGCCGCGATGGCGTGGCCGTGTTCGCCGACGCCGACGACTGGACCGGTCGCCCCGTGCGCACCGGGGAACAGGTTCTGCGCATCGCGGATCCGGCCTCGGCGGCGCTGCGTATCGACCTGGCGGTCGCCGACGCCATCACGCTGGCGCCGGGCGCGCCGGTGCTGCTGTTCCCGGATACCGACCCGCTTGCCACCTTACCGGCGGTTCTGACCCGGGCCAGCTACGAGGCCGAACCGCGTCCGGACGGTGCGCTTGCTTATCGGGTCGATGCCGCCTTTGCCCGGGACGTGACTCCGCCGCGTCTGGGCCTGCGCGGCACCGCCCGCGTGACCGGGGAAACGGTTCCCCTGGCCCTGTACCTGTTCCGCCGCCCGCTGGCCGTGGCGCGGCAATGGTTGGGGCTGTAGCACAATGGCGACCGAAACCACCCCCCGTGCGGCCGGCGCCGGTCCCATCCCCCTGCCGCCGCTGCGCCAGGATGTCGCCGTGCTGGACGGTCCCCGCGCTGCGGATGGCGCGCCAACCTGGACGCTGCACGATCCGGTTCGCAACCGCTATGTCCGGCTGGGACGGGAGGCCATGCGCCTGCTCTCCCATTGGTCGCTGGGCGATGGCCGCCGCCTGCTGGCCGCCGCCAACGCGACGGCGGGCAGCGGCGGTCCGGCGTTGACCGAGGCCGACCTGGAGCGGCTGCTGGGCGTCCTGAACCAGGCCGACCTTCTGGCCGACTCCTCGCCCGAGGCCACTCGCCGGCGTCTGGAACGGCGCGCCCGCCAGCATCAGAACGGGCTGTCGTGGCT
>CAYFTQ010000399.1:0-2921 GCA_964346035.1 uncultured Roseospira sp.
TGGCGTCGGCCGCCTCGATGGCGGGCACGAGGCCCCGGGTCTCGATCATGCCGAGGGCGATACCGTAGGTTTCCTGAGCCATGGTCTAAGTCTCCCTTTGGGACTGCTGAAGGGTCGGAGAATGAAAACAAACGCAAACCGGACCTGAGTGCCCGGACGATGCGGAGGGCCGAGAGGGCCTTTCGCGACCGGGCGGTTGGCGGGACCCATTCACCCTCCCCTGGACAGGGGAGGGCCGGGGTGGGGTTGATGCTGCTGGCGAGACCGTCTCGCATGCCGCATGTCCCCCCTCCCAACCTCCCCCCCAAGGGCGGAGGGGCTCGATCCGCGCCAATCCGACGCGAACCGGTAGGGCGTGCCCCCGCGTTACTTCGTGTCCGCGCCGGCCATGGAGCCGGACAGCACCGGTTCGACCTCGCGGTGGGGACGGGCGATGATGTGCGCGGCCACCAGGCCGTCGCCGACCCGCTCGCAGGCGTCGGCGCCGGCGCGCACGGCGGCGTTCACGGCGCCGGTCTCGCCGCGCACCATGACGGTGACATAGCCGCCGCCGACGAAGTCGCGGCTGACCAGGCGCACCTCGGCGGCCTTGGTCATGGCGTCGGCCGCCTCGATGGCGGGCACGAGGCCCCGGGTCTCGATCATGCCGAGCGCGATACCGTAGGGTTCCTGAGCCATTGTTCTTTACTCCTTCAAAGGGCCGTCCGGCCGGGGTCCGCAAGGTTGGGGTCCGCAAGGTTGGGGTCGGGATCGTCCCAGCGGTCGATGATGCCGCCGATGGCGAGGTCGGTTTGCAACTGAGAATCCGCGCAGGCATAGCGCGCCGCCGAGCCACTGATGGTGAACACCCAGTTGCCGGGCCGGGCGCCGACCTCGTCGGTGGCCACGTTGAGCGCCCCGTCGCGGTCGCGCAGGACCCGCAGGTAGCCCTGACCCAGGCCGGGGACGCGCTGGGTGCAGACCAGCGAACCGGTCACGCGCATGATGTCCATCAGGCGTCCTCCGGTTCCCAGTGGTCGATGATGCCGACGATGGTCAGATCGCTCGGGAACTCCTTGCTGCCGGCGGCGTCGCGCGCGGCCGAACTGCCCACGCAGATGACCCAGTCGCCCGGCGTGCAGCCGACCGAGTCCACCGCGACGGCGCGCGCGCGGCCATCGCGCACGACCTGAAGATGGCGGTGTTCCAGCCCACTGATGCGGTGTGTTGCCACAAGCGGCTTTTCGACCTGATAGATCTTCATGGCTCAGTGTCCCTTTCCGCCGCTCTGGCCCGACACGCCGTCATGGACCGTGCCGCCGACGACCTCGACGCGCGCGCCGGGGGCGCAATCGCGAACCATGAGGACGGTGTGCAGGTGCCCGCTGGCCACCCGCTCGGCATACCGCGCCAGCATGGCGGCCTCGGTCCGCCGGGCGCGCGCCACGGCCCGGTCGCGCGCGCCGGGAACGGTGCCGTGGTAGTCGAAGCGAATGACCACCGGCACCGGCAGACCGCGCGGACCATTCAGGCCGCCCAGAACCTTGACGCCGACGTCCAGGTCGGGTGCGCCCTCCTCGACCGTGTCCAGGTAGGCGAAATAGGTCAGGTTGCGCAGTTGGACCTCCTCGAACCCGATGCCCATGCCGATGAAGCGTTCGGCGTGGCCGATGTCGGCGTAGCGGCCGCCGTGCCGGGTGGCGACATGGTCCATCTGCGACAGGTTGCCGGCCAGCAGCCTTGCTGCCAGCCGCACCATGCCCTCGGCCGGCGCGCCGGCACCAGGTTGGCGCGGGATCCAGGCCAGCGCGGCGGCTTCGGCGTCGCGGCGCGCCGGCGGGCCGTCGCGACCCGTCTCGGCGAAGAAATCGGCGGCATCCACAAAGCGGTCCAGGTCGATGCGACCGGTCCGGTCGGGCAGGTGCAGGCGGATGGCGTCGTTGTCGGTGTCCAGCCCGATCAACAGCAGGTCGATGGCGGCGCCGCAACAGAACCCGCTTTCGATGGCGGACCGAAAGGCGTTCAGACGGTCCAGTCCGGCGCGGGCGGCGGCGGTTACGTCGCTGCCGTGGGCGGCGCAGCCCTGGGTTTCCGGCGCCGAGCCGCTGGTGTGGTAGACCACCGCCTTCAGATAACGTGTCGGCCGGTGCGCCGGCGTCGGCAGGCCCTCGCGGTAGCGGTGCATCTCGACCTCGACCCACTTGCGCACCGTGTCCTCGATGTCGAACAGCGCGCCGGCATGCGAGCGCCGCCGCACCGAGCCATGCGGCAGCCGCAGGACGTAACTGACCACATGCGCCAGACGGCCGTCGGCGCAGGGGGAGATGTCGAGGGTGTGAAAGCCGCAGTCATGCAAGAAGGCGTCGAAGGCAAAGGCCGCATCACCGGCGCCGCCAAGCGGATCGGCGGTAAAGAAGTCGTCGGCGAAGCGCCGGGCGGTTTCAAACACCGCCCAGGCGAACAGGGCGCGCATGTCCAGGCCATCGACCCAGGCCCGCTCCAGCAGGCTGGCCGGCAGCTCCAGGCCCAGCGACTCGTGGGCGACGGCGCGCGCGGCGGTCACGAAGTCCGCGCGGTCGGCGCTGGCGGTGATGCGGCGCAGGGCCGGTTCGATGGCGTCGAAGGCGCCCTTGACACGGGATTCATAGGCCGCAAGGCGCGCATTGGCGTCTGTATCGGCCAGCGGATGGGCAGATCCCCGATCCCGCGTCGCCGCCGCACGGCCGGCGCGACCGTCGCGGAACAGATCGGCCAAGCCCGTGCCTGTGCCCTTGCCCGTGCCCGCGTCCCTGGCGGGTCTGGCCGAGGGGGCCGGACCCGTCGTCGGGCCGTGCCGTCGTGCCGTCGTGGGCACGCTTTCGGGCGGCGGCAGAGGCTGCCACAGCAGCGATCGACGATGGCTGGAGCGGGGCGTCATGGCAAGGCGGTTCCGTGTCCCGTGT
>CAYFTQ010000400.1:0-2911 GCA_964346035.1 uncultured Roseospira sp.
GCTCGTCGCTCGGCGTGCCGGCGAGGTGCCAGTTCTCGAACAGCACGCCGCGTATCAGTAGCGGCAGCTGAGCGCCGAAATGGACGGCGTTCTCCGGCCCGATGCGGTCGCGCAGCGCCTGCAGCGTGGCCTTCAGGGCGACATAGGCGGCGTGGCGGTCCTCCGTCACCATCTCCGACATCATCGCCTTCAGCCAGCGGTTGCTTTGCTGGATGGTGGTGTCGAACACGTCCAGTCCGGTCATGGTCATCGGGTGCGGCCTCCTTCACAGCCGAGCGGGCGCGCCTACTTGCGTTTCGCCCGCAGCAGTTCCCAGGCGACCTCCAGGACGATCAGGATGCCCACGCCGGCGAGCGCGAGGCGGACCCAGGCGGGTTCCGTGTCGCCGGGAACGACCAGGATCGCCACGATCACCGCCAGGCCCACCATGTCGCGCAGCCGGAACACCTGTCAGCCCCTTCCCATCATATCCCCGTTACGCCCGGTTAGCCGTCGTAGAAGACGGCGCCGGGTCCCCGGCGTTCGCGCGCCAGCGCCGCGACGGCGATCGGCGGCGTCGCCGGCTGGGCGAGCAGGGCGGCGATCGCGGCGCGGGCCGCTTCGGCGCTGTCAAAACGCGCCCCGTCCAGCCCGGTCAGCCGGGTATCGTAGGTGTAGACCACGGTCGACCGCCCGAGCTTGACCAGACCGGCTACGACGCTGCCGTCGGCGCGGATCGCCCGCCAGTCGACGTCGCCGTCCACCGGGTCGCGTTGCCGCCAGGGCTCGGTCGTCATGGCGCTTCCCTCCCGCGCGTGTCTCCCGATACCGGCCCGGGCATGCTGGCCGGCGGAAGCCGGCGCGGGCCATGCGCGCGATCAAAATTGCGCCGGTTCAGCGGGGCGCCGTAGCTTCACAGGAAATCTGAGCCAATCGCGTTAAACCATTCGATATACGGCACAATCCCGAGAGCCGGTTGGCGGCCGCAGCTTTCCAGCGTCTCCGGCGCGGCCGGTTAGATTGTAGGCCAAGCCGCTTTGAGCGCGATGTAGCTGCCGACCAAAAGCAGTGCGATCAGCAGCACCTTGCGGAACCGCGCCTCCGAGAGATGCGCGCGCAGCCGTTCGCCCAGGCGCATCCCGGCGAACGCGGGCAGGACCGCCAGCGCGGACAGGCCGGCCAACTCCAGCGTCAGCAGCCGGTTGGCGCCCAGCGTCAGTCCCAGCGTGACGGTCGCCGCCAGGAACAGGATGCCCATCGCCTGGATCAGCTGGTCGCGCGGCAGCTGGATCGCCTGCAGGTAGATCACGCTCGGCACCAGGAAGGCCCCGGTCATGCCGGTCAGCACCCCGTTGAGCGCGCCCACCACCGGCGCGGACCAGCGCTCGTGCGCCCGGGCGAGGAGCGGCCGCCAGCCGGCGAGCGCGGTGCCGGCGTAGACCACCAGCAGCACGCCCAGCAGGCCCGACAGCAGGCCGAGGTCGACCCGCGTCAAGGCGAGCCCGCCCGCCGGGATCATCGCCACGGCCGCCAGCAGGTAAGGCCACAGGCGGGCCAGGATCGCCCGTGCATGCCCGCCGCGCAGGGCCTGGCGCAGGTTGCTGGCGAGCGACGGGAACAGCACCAGGGCCATTGCGGTGTGCAGGTCGCTTGCCAGCGTCAGCGCGCCCAGGCCGATCGTCGGCAAGCCCAGGCCGACCAGCCCCTTCACGGTACCCGCGAACAGGAACACCGCGACCGCGAGCAGCAGCAGGCTTGGATCGCTCATGCGCTAGCGCGCCTGCTCGAGCGCGTCCAGCACGTCCGGGTCACCCAGCATTTCCGCGGCCTTTTGCGGAGTCCAGCCGTCCTCCGCCCGGGCCTGGGGATCGGCGCCGGCCGCCAGCAGCTGGCGCACCGCCGCGACCGCGCCGCGGTTGGCCGCCCACATCAGCGCGGTCGAGCCGTCCGCGCCCGGCTGGTCCGGGTCCGCGCCGGCGGCGAGCAGCCGGCTGACCAGCCCGGCGTCGCCCAGCTTGGCCGCCCGGGCGACCGGCGGCAGGCCGTCCCGGCATTGCGTGGTCAGCACCTCGTCCTCGCCGGTCGCCAGCAGGCGGTCGACGCTGCGCCGCGCCCGACTGTCGATCGCCAGGCACAGCGCCGTGTTGCCCTTCGCGTTATGGATCGTGGGATCGCCGCCCGCGTGCAGCAGCCGGTCGACCAGGGCCGCCTGGCCGTGCGCGGCTGCCAGCATCAGCGCGGTCTCGCCCGCGTCGTTGCGGCGGTTAATGTTCGCCCTGGCGTCCAGCAGCCGGGCCGCCATCTCGCCTGCGCCGGTGCGCGCCGCGGCCATCAACGGCGTGAACCCGTCGTTGGCGGCGAGGTCGGGGGAGGCCCCCGCTTGCAGCAGACGGTCGGCGATCGCCGGTGCCCGACCGAACGGCGCGCTCGCCGCGTTGATCAGCGGGGTGTTGCCGTCGGCCGTATCCTGCACGTCTGGATCGGCGCCGTGGGCGAGCAGAGCGGCCAGCGTCCGGTCGGCGCCCCGGCGCGCGGCAATCAAGAGGGCGGTGTTGCCATACCTGTCTTCGCGCAAGGTCGGGTCGGCGCCGGCGTCCAGCAGTGCTTGCGCCGCCTTGGCATGCCGGCCGTAGGCGGCCTGCATCAACGCGGTCCAGCCATCGGCGCTGCGGGCGTCGATCCGGGCGCCGGCTTGCAGCAGCGGCGCGACGATCTCCGCGTGGCCGCGCTCGGCCGCCAGCATCAGCGCGGTCGGGCCGTTCGGGCGAACCCGCACATCCGAGTCGGCGCCCGCCTTGAGCGCGGCTCCCACCTTGCCCGGGTGGCCTTCCGCCACGGCGCGGAGCAACGCCTTGTCCATCCGCTGGTCGGGCGCTTCCTGCGGCGGCGCGGGGTCCGGTTCCTGCGCCGCCGCGTCACCACCAGGGGCCGC
>CAYFTQ010000401.1:0-2909 GCA_964346035.1 uncultured Roseospira sp.
GGCCGGCGACAACTCACGCGTCGTCGAGACACCCGCGCCGGGCGCCGGCGCGATCTCGCGCGGCGCGGGTGTCTCACCTGTCGTCGAGACACCCGCGCCGGGCGCCGGACCGATCTCGCGCGGCGGTCCGAGGGCCGGATTGCCGACCCCCGGGTCGGTTTCGCCCAGCGCCGGGTCGAGCGTGCCCCGGGCGCCGTCCGGCAGCAGGGGAACCGGCGCGCCGCTGTCGGGCTGGCCCTGCGCCAAGACGGCGCCGGAAGCACCCGCCACGCCCAGGGCCACGGCCATGGTCAGGGCGCGAACCGCGCCGCCACGCCGCCACTTGCCGTCTGTCCTGAACACGCTCATCCGAACTCCTTTCGGTCCTGCCTGGCTTGGCCTGGCCTTCATTCCGGTCCGCGCCGGACGGGCCGGCATCGTCACGTCTCCACGTCAGAATTCCACACCCCGTTGCCCCCTGATGCCGTCACGGAACGGATGCTTGACCAGTTTCATCTCGGTCACCAGGTCGGCGGCCTCGATCATCTCGTCGCCCGCGTTGCGCCCCGTGACGACCGCGTGCTGCATGGGCGGGCGCCCCTCCAGCGCATCAAGCACCGCCGGGCTGGAGAGATAGCCATAGCGCAGCACCACATTCAGTTCATCCAGCACGACCATGGCATATTTCGGGTCGGCCAGCATGTCGGCGGCGACGGCCCAGGCGCGTTCTGCGGCGGCGACGTCGCGGGCGCGGTCCTGCGTCTCCCAGGTAAAGCCCTCGCCCATGGCGCGTACGGTCACAAGATCGGGAAAGCCCTCAAGCACGGTGCGTTCGGCGGTGTCCATGGCGCCCTTGATGAACTGCACGATGCCGACGGGCATGCCATGCCCGATGCAGCGCAGCACCATACCGAAAGCGGCCGAACTCTTGCCCTTGCCCGGCCCGGTATGGACGATCAAAAGCCCCTTCTCGCCGCTCTTGGCGGCCATCATGCGGTCGCGCGCGGCCTTTTTCTTGCGCATCTTGGCGCTGTGTCGATCGTCGTCCGCGCCCGCGCCGATACTGGTGCCCGCATCGTCACAGGCCGCCGCCCCCTCTGGCGCGACCGCGACGACGTCGGAACCGGTTTCCTGGATCATGATCGGTCTCGCTGTATGAGGAAGAACGGCGGCCACTTCAACCGTGCGCTAATCCTGTGCCGTCGGATTGACGGCCTGCCACTCCACGAACCGCCCCCGGTCCAGACGCCCGACCCAAATGGGGAGGCTGGACTGGTGCGTCCGTGGCGAGAACGTGACGTCCCCGACGGGCGAGGACAACCGCGCCCGCGCCAGTTCCGCCGCCACCTTGTCGGGCTGTGCGGACCATGCCCGGTCCAGCACCGCAGCCAGGGAGGTCACGGCCGTATAGCCGTACAGTGCCGCCAGGGTGGGCGTGTCGCCGGCGGGTGGGGCACCAGCGGGACCGTCCCGATAGGCATCGGCGAAAGCCCGGTGCGGTTGCCCCCCGACCTCACAGCATGGATAGCCGGTGACGAACCACGCCCCCTGATCGGTGGCCCCCCGCAGCGCCGCCAGCATCTCCGGCGAGCCGGCCTGCGGCACGGCCACGACGCGGTCGGCCAGCAGGCCGGCCTCCTCTGCCCGGCGGGCGAATGCCACCAGGTCGCCAGCCCCAAGGGCCACCAGCAGCCCATCCGGCCGGGCCTCGGCAAGCGACGCGATGGCCGCATCCACGTCGCCGGACAGCGTCGGGACATAGGCCTCCCCGACCAGTTCGACCTCCGGCCGCAGCCCGGCCAGACGGGTCCAGAAGGCGTGCGCGACGGCGCGTCCGAAAAAGTCCTCCTGCCCGACGACACCCCACCGCACGGCCGGCTCGCGCGCCACCGCCTCGGCCAGAACCCGTCCCAGCGCCTCGGCCGACGGGCCGAGCTGATAGAGGTTCGGTTGCTCTCGCACCACGGCCTCCGGCAGGCGGGCGTCGATGGCCAGGAAAGGCAGGTCGCCGGCGGCGCGGGCGGCGGCCAGCGTGACATCCGACAGCAGGCCACCGATGAACAGGCGCGCGCCCCGCCGCTTCAGATCGACAACGGCCCGGCGCGCCGCCTCCGGATCGCCGTTGGGGTCGACGGAGACGATTTCCAGGCGCTTGTTGCCCATGACGCCGCCGCTCATGTCGATGAAGCCGGCGGCCACGTCGCGCCCATGTTGATAGGACAGGGCCGGCGCGCCGATGCGTGCGACGGTGGTCACATCCCCGATCAGAATGACATCGGACTCGCCCGCCCGCGCCCAGCCCGAAAGCGACGTCACCATCCCCGCAAACAGCACAACGGCGGCCAGAAACGGGCGCGGCGCCGGCCCCCGAACGGCGGCTGCGCGCAGGCACCACTGAATGACCATGGGACCAGAACCCCTTTCGAGAGCAGACCGGCCGGCATCCTATCGCCATACCCGGTAGCGGTCACGCACCACGTAACCGGCCGCGAAACGGCCCCCCGTTTCGCTTGCCGACCCGGGTTCGCTTGGCTATGGTCCCGCCATTATGACGGACCCCGCCTTTCCGCATCGTCACCTGCTTGGCATCCAGGGGCTGACGCCTCCGGAAATCCAGCATCTTCTGGATGCGGCCGACAGCCACGTGGACCAGTGCCGTGGCCGAGAGAAGGCCAGCAATGCCATGGTCGGGCGAACCGTCATCAACCTGTTCTTCGAAAACTCGACCCGTACCCGCACCTCGTTCGAACTGGCCGCCAAGCGCCAGGGCGCCGAGGTCATCAACATGCAGGTCTCGACCAGTTCGGTCGCCAAGGGCGAAACGCTGATCGACACAGCCGTGACGCTCAATGCCATGCATCCCGATGTACTGGCCGTGCGCCACCCCGAATCGGGCGCCGTCAAGCTGCTGGCCGAAAAGGCGATCTCCG
>CAYFTQ010000402.1:0-2882 GCA_964346035.1 uncultured Roseospira sp.
TCCTGCCCCAGTGACCGACCGATCTTTATGCGAGCACGCGGTGGCGGGCTCGTCGGGGATGTGAATCGGCGCGGCGATCGAGGGGTCAACCGGCGCGCCGATTCACAGCCATCCGCGCTACCGATTGCGCCGGGCGCGCATCAGGTCGCGCGGTGACAGGCCGGACGCCCGCCGCACGAGGGGGTCATTCAGCGCCAGCCGGGGCGTCACGGGCAGCGCCCGGTCCGTCAGGCCCATGCGGTCATAGTCGATATAGGTTTGGTATTGGGTCATGAATGCGCCGCCATGACGGCGCAGCGATTGCGCCTCGCCGAACCGAGCGTGCAGCGCCAGTATGTCTTCGCCGGGTTCCCGAAGAGCCCGCTGCATGCGCCGCGCGATAGGTCAGGCGCGCCACCGTGCCGTCATCGCCAGCGACCGCGCGGCCTTTCCAGACCCGCCGGGCCGAGTGCATTTCCAGGGCGCCGGATTGGTCTGCCTGACCGAGTACGAAGGTCACGATCATGTCGCCGCCCGGCGCGCGCCACCGGCCGACCAACTGCTCAATGGACAGTGCGTCCGACGCGCTACCGCCTGTCGCGGGCGGCGAGGGCTGTGACTGAGTCTGCGCGTGTGATGGATGGTGCGGCGCGACCAGGGCCAAGCCCAACAGAAGCACGATCCCGATCAAACGGCGAAGTGTGGGCCCCATGGTCGCGCCCTCCCTATGGCAACGCCGAGTCCGGCGCGCTGACCTCGACGAAGCGGTCTGGGTCGCCCTCCTCGCGAGGCTCGGCCAGCCGTTGCGGACCGTCCGCCACCCGATGCATGCACAAGCCGGCAGGGTTCCCGCACGAATCCGCCGAATGCCGGCATATCGGCCAGCCCTGACGGGGCCTCGGCCACGGCGATCCCGCCCGGCGGGTTGGTGTAGGAACACTCGGTCGGAAAAACGCAGCCCGCCGGCGGCTCGTCCGGCGACGGGGAGAACACGGCCGGCGGCGGGGCCAGCGCCAGCGGGCTGACGAACAGGAAGCCACGTGGCGGATGCCCCGGCGGCATTCGGACCCATGTGTTCGCAATAATCGGGAGCATGTCGCCCTTGAGCGTGACATCGACCAGGGAGCGCACGCAGCGTCGTAGCTGGTCGGCCTTGTTCATGATCGCCGCGTTGCGGCTGGTAAAGGCCTCCGAAGCCGCCGGCTCAAGGGCGTGTCGGGCGGTTGCGCCAAAGCTCGCCCTGGCCTGTATCAGGGTCAGGGTGTCATAGTCGGCGCGCAGGCGCCCCAGTGCCTCGCGTTCGACGGCCGCATAGCGCTGCATGAGGCCGAAGGCCCGGGCATAGGTGTCGGCGATGAGATCGGTATAGTCCTCGCGGATCAGCCGTTCATAGGACCGCCAGACCGGCCGGGCCTCGTCCAGGTAGGCCGTCATGTCCGTGACGAGCGCGCGCATGCCAGGCGCCAGCCGCCACTGGCTGCCGTCCGGTTGCGCCGCCAGGATCCGATCGTTGCCGATGACGGCGAGGCCGTCCAGAAGCACGCTGCCTTCGACATCGTCGGTGGCGCCGATATTGGCCTGGAAGTTTTCAAGAATCAGCCGCGAGCGGGTGTAGATGTTCGGGTCCATGATGGTCATGTCCTCGACCATCGCACCCTGCCCCGGGTCACCGCCCGGTCCAAGAATGAGGTCCAACCAGTCCGTAGGGGTGTCGTCCACGGTTGCCCAGTCCGGCGGCGGCACACGGCAGCGCTGCAACTGCTCTCCGGGCAGGGTCACCAGCGGTTTGCGGCACGGCCGCACGCCCGGCGGCGGGCCCTCGTTCGGGCTCTGCCAATAACGCTCCGTAACCTTCAGCGACAGCAGGGGGCCGAGCCGATCCAGGTCCCTGGTCAACCTGCCGAGCCGTACAGGGCGGAAGGTTGCCTTGGTCCCGAACGGGCCCAGGCGTTCGGACAGCAGGCCGCGCACGGCCGCCGGGGACGTCACATCCGCCTGGCGCCCCTCTGCACGCGCGCGGGCGTCCTCGGCCGCCCGTTCGGCATCGCGCGCAGCCACCGCGCGCAACAGGGTCTCGGCGGAGCGCGCCACCGGATCCCCCTCGTGCAGGGCGTTCGGCGACGGCAGCACCACCGACTTGACGAAAAGGTGGCCCAGAAACCGAAAGCCCTGATCGAACGACACGATCCGCGTCTTGTCCGGATGCAGCCGCAGCCCGAATCGGGCCAGCAGGTCGCGCATCTCGGCCATGGCCCGCTCAGCCCTCGGGCGTTCCTTGCACAACAGAACGAAGTCATCGGCATAGCGCACCAGACGGACGCCATGGCCGGCGATCTCCTCATCCACGCCGTCCAGATACAGGTTGGACAAAAGCGGCGACAGCGGGGACCCCTGCGGCAGGCCCCGACCGCCCCCGGCGGTTTCCAGCCAAAGTTCGATCAGCCCGCGCAGCGTCACGTCATCGATGGCATCTTCCATCATGGTAACCAGACGATCATGCGGCACGGTGTCGAAAAACCGCTCGATGTCGCCATCGACCACCCAGATATAGCCCTGCGCCCGCCACTGCGCGATTCGGTCCACGGCCATGCGCACCGAACGGCCGGGACGATAGGCATAGCTTTCGTCCTCGAACTCTGGGTCCAGAACAGGCCCCAGAACGCTCGTCACCGCCGTCTGGACAACCCGGTCTGTGACGGTGGGAATGGCCAGCGTCCGCACCCCGCCCGAAGCCTTGGGGATGTCCACCCGCCGGATCGGCCCCGGCTGATAGGACCCGTTGCGCAGTTTTCGGGACAGTGCCAGCAGGCGTACCGCGTCGCTGCGCTCCCATTCCAGCGTGCTGACGCCATCGGCGCCGGCGGCCCCGGCGTTGGCGCGGACCCGGCCCCAGGCCGCTTCCA
>CAYFTQ010000403.1:0-2879 GCA_964346035.1 uncultured Roseospira sp.
CTTCACCGCCAATCCCGGCAACACCACATCACAAACCCATCCTGAGAACTGCTGGCCGGCCTCGGCAATCCTTGGCAGCCATGGGGACGGCTGATACAGTTCCGCCCCCATCAACCGTGGCGGCACTACCCGTAACATGACGCTTTTCGGACGACGAAACTTCGATCCACGAGAGGCCTTGGGCGTTCTCGCAGCGGCGGCGCGTGCGGCGACAGAGACGCCGGACGCTGTCGAGCCGCTAAGCAAGCAGCTGCGCAAGGCGCTGACGCCCGACCAATGGAGCACTTTTCTGGGCCAGGTGCTGGACAGTCTGCATCGGCGTGATGCCATTCAGGTATTGTCCTCCCTGTCCCTCACCCGCGAGATGGAGGGGCTGAGCAACCCGCCGCGACTGTATACGGAAACCCGTTCGGCCAACATGCGCATCACCGCCGCCGGCAAGGAGCCGTGGACGGTGACCTGGATCGGCGACATGCGGCCGGGCGAGGTGCTTTATGACATTGGCGCCAACGTCGGACCGTATACGCTGCTAGCCCTGCTAAAGGGCCTGACGGTGGTGGCGTTCGAGCCGCACCCCGAGAGCTTTCGCGACCTGTGCCGCAACGCCGTGCTGAACTGCCTTCAGGACCGCCTGATCGCCCTGCCGGTCGGTCTGTCGGACGCCCCGGGTCTGGCCTCCGTGCCCTCCGTGGCGCTTGGTCAAACGGCCGGGATGACCATGACGCTCGGGGACGGCGAGGGCCTGCGCTCGATCCTGACGGCACCGCTGGATGGCCTGATCCGGGCGCACGCCCTGCCGCCGCCCACTCACCTGAAGATCGACGTGGACGGCTTCGAAGCGCGGGTCCTGACCGGCGCGCGGCAGACTTTGGCGGCCGAAACCACCAAAAGCTGCCTTATAGAAGTCGATACGCGCACTTCGGTTTCCGGCCAATGGGACGCCGATGCCGTGCTCGCTTTCCTGACTGAATGCGGGCTGCGGCATGACCCGATCGAGACCCCGATGACCGAGGGGGTCAGCTACCTCCGCACGACCCGCTGAGTCATCCCATCGCGCCTGACCGCCCGCCGCCTGGACCGCTCCACTCGATGACCATTCTGTTCGTGCTTCGGCACGCGCCCTTCATCCGCAACTTCGAGGGTATGATCGCCGCGCTCATGGCCCGGGGCCACGTGGTGTCGGTGGCTTTCTCACCGGTCCGCAAGGACATGGAGGAACCCACCGTTCAGGCCTTTCTGGACCGTCATCCCGGCCTGCTGCGGGCCGATCCGCCGCCGCGCGACGGGCGCCACCGGCGCCTGTCGGACGCCGCCCGCGCGGTACGCGACCATCTGCGCTATACCCGGCCTGCGCTGCGCGAGGCTCGGGCGTTGAGGGCGCGGGCGCTGCGCAAGATGCATCCCGCCCTGCTGCATCGGGTCATCCGCTGGAGGCTGCTGTCCTCGCCCCTGGCACGGCGCGTCGCGGACAGACTGTGCGCCCTGATCGACGCCGGGCTAGCTGCGGACCCGGCCCTGGTCCGCTATCTGGACTTCCAGCGTCCCGATGTGTTGGTGGTCACGCCGCTGGTGGACTTCAGCTATGGCCAGGTTGAACTGGTCAAGGCGGCGCACCATCTTGGCGTTCCCGTGGCCTATCCGGTGGCGAGCTGGGACAACCTGACCAGTAAGGGCGTGATCCAACAGCGGCCGGATCGAACCATCGTCTGGAACGAGACCCAGCGCGCGGAGGCCCGCGACCTGCACGGCCTGCCCGATGCGTCGGTCAAGGTGGTCGGGGCGCCCCTGTTCGACATGTGGTTTGACACTGAGCCCACAGTGGACCGGGCCACCTATTGCGCCACCCTTGGCCTGGACCCGGACCGCCCCGTTCTGCTGTATGTGGCCTCTTCGCCCTTCATCTGTCCCGAGGAGGCCGACTTCGCCCTGGAGTGGGTCGCGGCCGTGCGGGCCTGTGCCGCGCCCCAGCTATCGGGAGCGAACATCGTCATCCGCCCACACCCGAACAATCTGGCGCAGTGGCGCGGGGTTGCCGTGCCACCGGGCGCGCCGACCGTGATAAGACCGCTCGACAACGCTCTGCCGATCACGCCCGACGCTCGTCAGGACTATCTGACGACCCTGACCCACTGTGACGCCGCCATCGGTATCAACACCACCGCGTTCATCGAGGCCGCCATCCGGGGCCATCCGTGCTTTTCCATCCTGACGCCCCGGTTTTCGCACGCCCAGTGGGAAACGCCACACTTTTCCTACATCGCGCGGGACCTGCTGAATCTGTCGCCCACTGTGTCGGAGCATGTGACCCAACTGGCCGAGACCCTGGCCTTGGGGCGGCGGGATGCGCGCGCCGATGCGTTCGCCGAACACTTCGCGCGCCCCATGGGGCGGCACAGACCCGCCACCCCGCTGATGGCCGAGGCCATCGAGAACACCACCGCGCCGGCTGCCCACCTGCGGCGCGGGCCGGCACCGTTAGCGCGGGCGCTGACCGCCCTGACGCTGGCCGCGCTAAGGCGCCTGGACGAGGACCTGGACACGGCGCCGATCGCCTATCTTGAGCGGCAGAAGGATCGCCGCCTGAAAGCCCTGCTGCGGGAAATCAAGGCGGTCAAAAAGAACCGCGCCGACACCCAACCGGACGGTGAGCCGGATTGACATCATCCCGGGCTCTGATTAAGCCGGGCGCTGCCGCCGGGCCGGCTGCCCCCCCGCACAAGAGGCGTGATCTTGAAGATCCTGTTCTACCTGCGTCACCCGCTTTACCTGCGCAACTTCGAATCAACCCTGCGGGAGTTGGCGCGTCGCGGGCATCGGATCGAGTTGATGTTCAGTTCGCTGCCCAAGAGCGTGGACCGGACCCTGGTCGATGCCCTTCT
>CAYFTQ010000404.1:0-2856 GCA_964346035.1 uncultured Roseospira sp.
CGAGAAGTCAAAGGCGAGTTGGCCGTCCTCGTCCTCGGCCGGCAGCATGGCATAGGCCACCGCCGTGGTCCGCGGCAGCATCTGGACCGGCGCCTGCTCGGCCATCGGCACCGACTCGCGCACCTGCATGCGCGCAAAGGTAAAGGCTGCCATCAGCACGCCGACCACAGCCGCCAGGGCGAACAAACCCCACGCCCCGATCAGGTCCATGATCACGGAAGCCGCAATCGGCCCCGCCACCGCGCCGGAACTGTAGGCCAACAACAGGCCGCCGGAGGCCGGCACCATGTCGAGGGCGTCGATCCAGTCGTTGGCCAGCGCGATGGACAGCGGATAGAGCGTGGAGGACAGCGCCCCGAAAGCCACCGCCAGGGTCAAGAGGCCGATCCGACCGCCCAGGCTGTTGAGATCGAGGCCGCTCAACACCAAAGCGACCAGCGCCGCGCAGGAAGCGGCCATACCCAGGCATACCGTGATGATCACCGGGCGACGGTCGAAGCGATCGGACACCCAGCCGATGGGCCATTGCAGCACCAGTCCGCCCAGGATGACCGCCGACATGAACGCCGACGTGCCGGCCAGATCCAGCCCGATCTGGCGCGCGAACAGGGGACCCACACCATAGAACGCGCCCAGCGCCACCCCGGCCGACAGGCTGCCCAGAACCCCGGTCGGAGAGATCCTGAACAGCCGGCGCAGGCCGAATCGCCGCGGCGTCGGCAGCGAGGGGCCCGGCACCTTGGTCAGGGCCACCGGGACCAGCGCCATCGACAGCAGAATGGAAATGAGCGCGAACAGCACATAGCCCTTGGTCTCGCCCAGACCGAGCAGGAACTGCCCCAGGCCCATCGCAAGATACGTGGCGATCATATAGAGCGCGAGAATCGTACCCCGGCTTTCGCGCGTGGACTTTTCGTTCAGCCAGCTTTCCGTGCACATCAACAGGCCCGCAATGCAAAACCCGCTGATCACCCGCAGAACACCCCACGCGATCGGATCCGTGAAGAAGGCATGCGCCAGCACGGCGGCGGAGAAGGTCGAGGCCAGGGCCGCAAAGGCCCGGATGTGGCCGACACGGTGGATGATGTGGATGGCCTGCACAGAGCCGAGCATAAGGCCCAGAAAATAGCCCGACATCACCAGGCCACTGACGAACGACGGCAGATCGCGATTGGCCAGGTTGACGCCCAGCAGCGTGCCCAGCAGGCCGCTGCCCAGGAACATGATGGCCACGCTAAGCAAGAGCGCGGAGACAGAACGAACCGACTGCCACATGGCGGCGGGGCTCCTGGACAACGGACCGGCGAGGCGGGCGTCGCAAGGTCGGAAAAGGCTCAGACACTGTTGCGACAGGCGTGGCCCTGGATCGGTTTTCGCACACGGCCCGCAGCGCCGGTCGGGTGCCCGTGCTGCCTTTCGGTGCCCGCGCCCCGAAAGGCAACATATGCACCCGACCGTGGCAATCCCGCGCGACGGGGCCAGCCCACGAAGGCCCCCTTCAGGACCGCAGCCGGTGGGGCAACGCCTGATGCTTGATCCAGTTCCGGACCTCGGTCAAGCGATTGGCCGGGTCCAGGATGTCGGCATCTATGCCGAGACGCCAGATCAGGTCGGGACGGTTCATCGGATTGGCGTGCAGGGCTTCGGCCTCGGCGGCGTGGCGCTCCACGGCGGCGCGGTCGGCGAACAGTCCTTCGGCAATCAGCCCGTCGGCATAGCGCACGATCAGGCGCGTGATCTCGTGGAGACTGAACTCCGGGTGGTACTGCACGCCCCAGAACACGCCGTTGCCGTGACGGATCTCGGCGGCCTGGATGGCGCTCATGGCGTTGCCCGACAGAACCCTGGTGCCGGGCGCGGGCCGGGTCACCTCGTCGGTGTGGATGGCCACCGCGTCAAAGGCCACGGGCCGGCCCTGGTACAGGGGGTGGCGCTGGCCGTCGTCGGTCAGGGTGATCTTGCGGGCCAGCCCGACCTCGCGCCCGCGCGGATTGGCGGCCACCGTGCCGCCGGCCGCCACCGTCGCCACCTGAAGCGCCCAGCAACTGCCGAAGTAGGGCAACCCGGTTTCATAGATACGCTTTGACAACTCTATCTGGCGTGATACTTCCGGTATCACGTCATAGATGTTGAGCGCCGAGCCGGTCAGCGCCACGGCGTCCAGGTTGTGCCAGTCCAGGCCCTCGGGCAGCGACTCCGCGCCCGGGTCGGCGGCCATCACGATCTCGGCCGTCGAGCCGGCCGGAGCCAGCGCCAGCAGCATGTCGCGATAGATGGTGCTGGCTACGGTACCGCCGGCGGCCTCGACCGCATCGCGGGCACGCGCCGGGTTGCCCTCGACCACCAAAAAGCGCAGGGGCGGCCCCTCAAGCGGCGCCGGCATGGTGGCCGCCGGACTGGCAGCGGACTGGATCATGGCGCAAGCAACCTTTCCTGGGTCAGACGAACAGACCGGCGTGGGTTTCACGCAGGTGCGCCTTCTGCACCTTGCCCATGGTGTTGCGGGGCAGCTCGGGGACGAAAAAGACGCGCTTTGGTGTCTTGTAGTTCGCCATGTGGTCCCGGCAATGGGCGATCACGGCGGCTTCGTCGGGCGCGCGGACGGCCTCCGGCACCACCACCGCCACGACACCCTCGCCGAAGTCCGGGTGCGGCACACCGACAACGGCACTTTCAACCACCCCCGGCATATCATCGATGACCGACTCGACTTCCTTCGGATAGACGTTGTAGCCGCCCGAGATGACCAGATCCTTGGCGCGACCCACGATGAACAGATACCCGCGGTCGTCGATGCGGCCGATGTCGCCGGTCCGGAACCAGCCGTCCGCCGTGAAATCCTCGGCGGACGGCTGG
>CAYFTQ010000405.1:0-2803 GCA_964346035.1 uncultured Roseospira sp.
CCCTGGCCGACGAGCTGCTCCGCCCCGGCTTCGCCCAGGATGGTGCGGGAATCGATCTTGCTGGTGACCTGGAAGCTGATCCGGGTCGGGAAGTTGGCCTTGATGGTGCCGGTAATGACATCCACCGATGGGCGCTGCGTTGCCATGATCAGGTGGATTCCGGCCGCCCGCGCCATCTGGGCCAGGCGTTGGATGACGGCCTCGATCTCCTTGCCGGCGACCAGCATCAGGTCGGCCATTTCGTCCACCACCACCACGATGTAGGGAAGCGACTTCAGGTCCATGGGCCGGTCCTCGAAGATCGGCTCCCTGGCCTGACGGTCATAACCGACCTGAACCTGGCGGGTGATCACTTCTCCGGCTTCACGGGCCTCGGTGACGCGGCGATTGAAGCCCTCGATGTTGCGCACGCCCACGGCCGACATGGCGCGATAGCGGGTTTCCATCTCGCGCACCGCCCATTTCAGGGCCATCACCGCTTTGGTGGGGTCGGTCACCACCGGGGTCAGAAGGTGCGGAATGCCGTCGTAGACGGACAACTCCAGCATCTTGGGATCGACCATGATGAGCCGGCAGCATTCCGGCCCCATGCGCACCAGCAACGACAGGATCATTGCGTTGATGCCGACCGACTTGCCCGAACCGGTGGTGCCGGCGATCAGCAGGTGCGGCATACGCGCCAGATCCACGACGCTGGGGTTGCCGTCGATACCCTTGCCCAGCGCCAGGGGCAGCTTGGTGCCGGTGGCGGCGAAGGCCTCGGACTCCAGGATGGCCTTGAGATAAACGGTCTCGCGCGCCTCGTTGGGCAGCTCGATGCCAATGACGCTCCGTCCCGGCACCACCGCGATGCGCGCGGTCACCGCGCTCATGGAACGGGCGATGTCGTCGGCCAGGTTGATGACGGTCGAGGATTTGGTGCCCGGGATCGGTTCCAGTTCGTACAGCGTAATGACCGGCCCCTGATGCACCTGCATGATCTCACCGCGCACCTTGAAGTTGCGCAGGACCGTTTCCAGAGCGCGTGCCTTGTCGGCAAGGGCGGCTTCGTCGAGCACCGTCTCGTTCTGCTGCGCCGGGTCCTGGAGAACATCCAGGGCGGGCGGCTGATAGACGCCGGCCTCTCCCTCCGGCCGTTCCTCCGCCTTCAGCGGGGGTTCGCCCTGGTCTTCCGGCGGGAGGTCCGCGCCGCCGTCGCCCTCCGGGTCTGCCTCCGGGTCTGCCTCCGGGTCCGTTTCGGTGCCCCGCACGTCTTCGATCCAATCGGCGGCCTGGTGGTCAGTCGGGTCAGTCGTGTCTGTCGGCTCGTCGAGCGCGGTCGCCGCCAGCGCCGCCGGTGGCGCCGAATAGGGGGTGGCCGCGCCAGAAAGAAGGGGGTCGGCGGCCGGGTCACCGCCCGGGGCGTCGTTGTCCCCGTCCTCGTCCTCGTCCTCGTCTTCGTCCTCGACGCCGTCGCCCAGGGCCTCGCGGGCGGCCCGGTGCGCGGCATCCGCCCAATCCACGCCGGCCACGAATGCAAAGGCCATGGCTGCCGCCGTGGCCTCGTCATGGCGCCCGGTGCCATAGGCGACCGTCTGTTCGGAGCGCCCCGGATGGACCTCAACGTCCCACTCCGTCGCCCCGTCCGGCCAGACATGTTCGGTCATGCGGAACGGCATGTTGTTGAGCGCGCACCAGAGATTGAACTCGTCGGCGGTCAACTCTTCGATACCCGTCATGTCATTGGACGGTGAAGGCGGCGTCACGGTCATTGTCTGCGATCCCTCCTGGTGCTTCGTCCCGCCGTCTGGCGATCCGCGCGGGACGGCGCGGCGGCGACCAAGCCCTAGGCTGCATGGCAGGGGTCCGTTCAGGCGTATCGGTCGGTTCGTAGAGGTGCCGGCCGGCATCGGCCCGGCCGGGTCCTGACCGCTGGTTGGAGTCACACGCGCGCCACATGCTGTATGAATCGCACGTTTTTGTCCACCATGCTTTGTGGTCCGACAGGACGGCGCCGGACGCCGGGGGCTAGCGCGCCAACTCGTAGGCCGCGACCAGCAGCTTGTCCACCTCGCCCTTGATGTTGAACAGGGGCAGGACCAGGCGTTCCCAGGTCTGGGTCAGGCCATCGAAATCGGCGGTATAGACGCGGCTGACGGGGATGTGCTCGCGCACCACCCGGTCATACTCGGCGCGGATGATGTCGCGCGGCCCGTCCGGCAGCATGTCCACCGACTGGCCGGCCTTGTCGTCGCCGAACTTGCCGGCGAAGTTTTGGCTGTAGAATGAATAGGTGTAGGCGGTGGCACCGTCCCCGGCGCCGTGGCCCGGTTCGGCCGCGACCTTGATCACAACAAGGTTGCCCATCCAGGGGCGCAGGTCCACCGGATCGACATCGTCTGCCATGGGCGGCGTGTTGTCCCCGCACAACGAAAGCCAGAAGTCGTACAGGCTTTTGAGTTTCGGATGACGAAGAACAAGGACGAGCTGGCTCATGGTGGTGCGCCGTTCCCTGGTTCGGGGCCACGGGAGGAGAGGGTCGCATGCCCACGACTGCGGGCGACATGCCGGCACGCCCGGACAGGCCGGCCAGGGGTTGCGGACGTGACCCGACCGACCGGCCGCCATCCATGACGGGCGAGTCCAGCCCCCCGGCGCGCCGGATGCGAAAACGGTGGTAGCAGCGGCGGGGGCCGGGTGACAAGCGTTTTCCCGCGCGCTCCGTTCTGGCGCCGCCGCCCCTGAACCAGGGCGGGGACGGCGGCCCGAGGGGGGCGCTTCGCGGGGCTCCGCAGGCGGCGATCACGGTTCTGGGCGGCCGGGG
>CAYFTQ010000406.1:0-2798 GCA_964346035.1 uncultured Roseospira sp.
GGTTTCGGCGTGGTCCGCCAGCGTGCGCGATGCGCGCGCCGGGGCCGGGCGCGGCGCGGACGTGCGGGACAGTGCTGAAGGAAACGGAATCATGGCCGGGACGCCTTTCTTTGCGCGATCGAACGAGTGTGCTAAAGCTGCCTCGCCGCCGCAAGAGCCCGCGCCCTGCCGGTCCGGCCGCGCCGGCCGAGGCGGCTGCGCACCCGCCCGTTCCAGCCGACCGAGACCATAAGAGATGACCGCCTTTTCCGCCGATTTCATGCACATTGTCCACGAGCGCGGATTCGTGGACGCCTGCACCGATGCCGAAGCCCTGGACGCCCTGATGACGGTCGAACCGGTGTCGGCCTATATCGGCTATGACTGCACGGCGCCCAGCCTGCATGTGGGCTCGCTGGTCTCGATCATGCTGTTGCGCTGGTTGCAAAAGACCGGCCACCAGCCGGTGGTTCTGATGGGCGGCGGCACCACGCGCATCGGCGATCCGTCCGGCAAGGACGAAGCGCGGCAACTGCTGTCCGATGCCGACATCGCTTCCAACATGGCCGGCATCCGGTCCGTGTTCGCCAAGTACCTGACCTTCGGCGACGGCCCCGCCGACGCCCGCATGGTCAACAACGCCGACTGGCTCGACAGCCTGTCCTATATCCCGTTCCTGCGCGACTATGGCCGCCACTTTTCCATCAACCGCATGCTGACCTTTGATTCGGTGCGGATGCGGCTGGAGCGCGAACACCATCTGTCGTTCCTGGAATTCAACTACATGATCCTCCAGGCGTTCGACTTTCTGGAACTGGCCCGGCGCGACGGCGTGCGCCTGCAAATGGGCGGCGCCGACCAGTGGGGCAATATCGTCAACGGCGTGGACCTGGCCCGGCGCTGCGACGGCCGCTCGCTGTTCGGGCTGACCGTGCCACTGATCACAACGGCCTCGGGCGCCAAGATGGGCAAGAGCGCCCAGGGCGCCATCTGGCTGAACGAGGACCAGCTCTCGCCCTACGACTTCTGGCAGTTCTGGCGCAACACCGAGGACGCCGACGTCGGCCGCTTCCTGCGGCTGTTCACGGACCTGCCGCTGGACGAGATCGCACGCCTGGAAAGCCTGGGCGGGAGCGAGATCAACGAAGCCAAGAAGGTCCTGGCCCATGAGGCGACCACGCTGGCCCACGGCGAGGCCGCCGCCAGCGCCGCCGCCGAGACCGCCCGCGCGGTGTTTGAACACGGCGGCACAGGCGAGGACCTGCCCACCATCCATGTGGACGCCGGCGATCTGGCCGCCGGGATTCCGGCGCCAGTGCTTTTCACCCGCGCCGGGCTGACCGCGTCGAACGGCGAGGCCAAGCGGCTGATCAAGGGCGGCGGCGCGCGGCTCAACGATGCCCCGATCGACGACATCGGCCGTCTGATCACCGCCGCCGACCTGACCGACGGCGAAGCCAGGCTGTCGGCCGGGCGCAAGCATCATGCCCTGATCCGGTTGGGATGAGACGAATGCCGCTTAATCGATTTAGTTGCGGTTCGCGCCAATCAGACTCCTCCCTCCGGAGGGGGGAGGCTGGGAGGGGGGAGTCTCGGCCCCCGCCACCCAATCGTTTCCGAGCATCAACCCCACCCCCCGCCCTCCCCTTGCCAGGGGAGGGAGCCCCGGTCGCGCGCTGGGGATAAGACGCCCCGCTTGCCTGTGCGGCCGCTGCGGCCCACATGGCGGGGCATCGGGATTCTTCAGTGACGGGACAGGGTCGCCATGACGGAGCGCTACGATTACGATCTCATCACCATCGGCGCCGGCTCCGGCGGCGTGCGCGCCAGCCGGATCGCGGCCAGTTGGTACGGCGCACGTGTGGCGGTGGTGGAAAGCAGCCGCCTGGGCGGGACCTGCGTCATGCGCGGCTGTGTGCCCAAGAAGCTTCTGGTCTATGGCGCCCATGTCGCCGAGGAGATGGAAGACGCCGCCGGCTATGGCTGGACCTTTGAGGGCGCCCGCCATGACTGGCCGACCCTGATCGCCAACAAGGAAGCCGAACTGAAGCGCCTGGAAGGCGTCTATCATCGGCTGCTTCGTGACGCCGGCGTGACCCTGCTGGAAGGGCGCGGGCGCATCGTGGACCCGCACACCGTCGAGGTGGACGGCAAGCCCCATACCGCCGGGCATATCCTGATCGCCACCGGAGGCTGGCCCATCGTACCGGACATTCCCGGCATCGAGCACGCCATCACGTCAAACGAGGCGCTCGATCTGCCACGGCGGCCCGAACGCCTGGTCGTGGTCGGCGGCGGCTATATCGCGGTGGAGTTTGCGGGCATTTTCAACGGGCTCGGGTCCGAGGTCACCGAGATCATTCGCGCCGGCCAGATCCTGCGCGGTTTCGACGAGGACGTGCGCGACACCCTGGCCAGCGAAATGGAAAAAAAGGGCATCCGCATCCGCCGGGAATGTCAGGTACGTTCGATCGAGAAGAAGGCCGATGGCACGCTTTCGCTGCTGACCGACTGTTCCGAGGAACTGGAGGCCGACGCGGTGCTGTACGCGACCGGCCGCGCCCCCAACACCAAGGACCTGGGGCTGGAGGCCGTCGGTGTGGAGACGGCCAAGGGCGGCGCCGTCACGGTGGACGAATACAGCCGGAGCTCGGTGCCGTCCATTTATGCCATCGGTGATGTGACCGACCGCGTCAACCTGACCCCGGTGGCCATCAAGGAGGGCATGGCCTTCGCCGCCACCGTGTTCGGCGACCGGCCCACCACGATGGACTATGAGGCCATTCCGTCCGCCGTGTTCAGCCAGCCGCCGATCGGGT
>CAYFTQ010000407.1:0-2791 GCA_964346035.1 uncultured Roseospira sp.
GTGGAGGCGGGCGAGCGCCTCGGCTTCCTGCCGGGCGACCTGCGCGAGAAGGTGGACCCCTACCTGCGTCCGATGTACGACGCGCTTTACGAGATGCTGCCGGGCGACGAGGTTCTGCGCCGTATGGAGGCGGCCGAGATCGAGGTCGCTCCGCTGGCCTTCATGCGCGGGCGCACCCTGGCAAACGCCTGCATCATTTTGGACGAGGCACAGAACACCACGCCCACCCAGATGAAGATGTTCCTGACCCGCATGGGCGAGGGATCACGCATGGTCATCACCGGTGACATGACCCAGATCGATTTGCCGCTGGGGGCGCGTTCCGGCCTGCGCGACGCGCTGGAGACACTGGACGGTCTGGATGGCGTCTCGGTCTGTCACTTCACCCACCGCGACGTGGTGCGCCACGACCTGGTGACGCGTATCGTCAAGGCCTATGACGCGCGCGACCACGCCCTGGCGGAGGCGACGACGGCGCCGGCGACCGGCGAGCGGAGGGCGGCCCGATGACCGCGACAGACCCGACCCTTCTGGTCGATGTCCTGATCGAGGCGCCGGCCTGGCGCAAGGCCGTCAAGGGACCCGTCGGGCTGTGCGAGCGTGCCGTCCGCGCTGCCGTGACGACGGGTCTGGCCGAGGGCGCGCCCCTGGCCGGCGCCATGGGGGTGGCAACGGCAGTCGACGTCTGCGTCGCGCTGGAGGACGACGAGAGCGTCCGGGCACTCAACCGCGATTTCCGGGGCGTCGATCGGCCCACCAACGTGCTTGCCTTTGCCGCACTGGAGGCCGCCGACGGCTCTGCCCTGGCCGTCCCGCCAGCCAGCCCCGACGACCCGGACGCCGGCGAACCGCTGGCCCTGGGAGACGTCATCGTCGCCCTGGAGACCACCCGCGACGAGGCCCGGCGCGACGGCAAGGCGCTGGAAGACCACCTTGTTCACCTTGTGGTTCACGGGGTTTTGCACCTGCTGGGCCACGATCATCAGGCCGACGCCGAGGCCGAGCGCATGGAGGCGCTGGAAACGCGCGTCCTGGCAGGCCTGGGCATCGCCGATCCGCATGCCCCGCCAGGGTTGCCGGCGTCGGGCGTGGACCGCCTTGGGACAGGAGACCATGATCGACTCTTCGTCGAGTAGCCAGCCGGGCTCGCCAAGAACGGGCGCCGCGTCGGAGGCCGCCGGTCAGGCGGACTCGGTCGGCGGTCCGGACGGTGACGGCCCGGCTCCATCATCCACCGCGCCGGACGGGCGCGCCGAGGCCGACCAGGCTTCCGGCGACGGCATCGGCGAGTGGCTGCGCGGTCTGTTCCGGAACCGCGCAAATGGTGACAATTCCATCCGCGACACCCTTGAGGAGATCATCGAGGAGCGCGATGAGGCCGAGCTTCCCATCGACGCCCACGAGCGGTTGCTGATCACCAACATCCTGCATCAGCGCGACATGACGGCCGAGGATGTCATGATTCCCCGGCCCGACATCGTCGCCCTGGGTGAGGGAACCACCCTGGCCGAGATCGCCGATCTGATGGCGCGCGTCGGCCATTCGCGCATGCCGGTCTATCGGGAGTCTCTGGATACCGCGCTTGGCATGGTCCACATCAAGGACCTTATCCCCCATCTGTACCGGGGCGAACAGCCCGATCTGGCGGCGCTGGCCCGGCCCGTGCTGTTCGTCTCGCCGTCCATGCGGGTGCTTGACCTGTTGCTGGAAATGCGCCTGAAGCGCACTCATCTGGCCCTGGTGGTGGACGAATATGGCGGCATCGACGGTCTGGTGACCATCGAGGACCTGGTCGAGCAGATCGTCGGCGAGATCGAAGACGAGCACGACGTCGATACCGACCCGGAACTGACCCTGCATGATGACGGCTCCATGGTTGCCGATGCCCGGCTCGACCTGGAGGCGTTCGAGAGCCGCTTCGGGGCCTTCCTGAGCGACGAGGAACGCCAGGAAACAGACACCCTGGCCGGGCTTGTGTTCCGCCTTGCCGGCCGCGTGCCGGGGCGTGGCGAGCTGATCGTTCACGACAGCGGCATGGAGTTCGAGGTCCTGGACGCCGATCCCCGTCGCATCAAGCGGTTGCACCTGCGCAACCTGCCCGGCCCCTGCATTGCGCGGACCGGCGGCCCAGAGGCCGGCTGCGCCCGGACCAACGGGTTGTGATCGCCCGGCTGGCCAGCCGCGTCGCGACCTTGCGTGGCTGGCACCGGCACGGCCTGGCGGTGCTGTTGGGGGCGCTGGGCGCGCTGGCCCTGCCGCCTTTTCATGTCGTGCCGCTGCTGAGCGTGGCCCTGGTCGGGCTGGTGTGGCTGCTGGACGGCACGCGGCGGCCGCTGGTCGGCGGGTTCGCTGCGGGATGGTGGTTCGGGTTCGGTTTTTTCGCCCTTGGCCTGCACTGGATCGCCAACGCTCTGCTGGTCGATGCTGCCCGTTTCGGCTGGATGATTCCGTTCGCCGTCGGCGGGCTGGGTGCGGTTCTGGCCCTGTTCCTGGGCGCGGCGACCGCCGTCGCCGGCCGGGCGTGGCGCCCCGGCCATCCGGCCCGCGTGCTGATACTGACGGCCGTCTGGGTGGCGGCAGAGTGGCTGCGCCAGTGGGTCGCCACCGGCTTTCCCTGGAACATGCTGGCGACGGTCTGGATGCCGCTGGACGCCATGCTCCAGCCGGCGAGCGTGATCGGCGCCCTTGGGCTGGGCGGGCTGACCGTGCTGGCGCTGGCGGCGCCGGCGGTGTTGGCCGATCCGGTGCGCGCGCGCCTCAAGGCGGCCGTCGTGGTGGCGGCCGTTCTGGC
>CAYFTQ010000408.1:0-2771 GCA_964346035.1 uncultured Roseospira sp.
GCGGTCACCGAACAACTGCGACAGCAGCCGCACATAAGGGGTCTCGCCGCAGCCGGCGCAGGCGCCGGAGAATTCGAACAATGGGCGCAGGAACTGGGCGCCCTTGACGGCGGCATAGTCCACGCGGGCGCGGTCGTTGACCGGCAGGGCCTCGAAAAACCTCTGATTGCGCTCAGCTTCTTCTTGCACGCCAAGCTTGTCGAACATGTTGATGGCGCGGCGGCTGGCGTTCGCCGGGTCCTGCACCGGGCAGACGCTGACACACAGCCCACAGCCGGTGCAGTCGGCCGCCATGACCTGAAGCGTGAAGCGCGTTTCCGGGAAGCCGCGCGCCTCTACCGCAGCGCTGGGAAAGCCGTCAGGCGCCGCTTCCAGGCGGTGCTGATTATAGAACTTGGCACGGATGACGGCGTGCGGGCAGACCATGGAACAGTTGCCGCACTGGATGCACAAATCTTGGTCCCACTTGGGGATCTGGGGCGCGATGTCGCGCTTTTCATAGGCCGTTGTACCGCTGGGGAAGGTGCCGTCGGCCGGCAACGCGCTGACCGGCAGGGCATCCCCGCGCCCGGCCAGCATGGCGGCGGTGACCTCGCGGACGAAGACGGGCGCGTCCTCGGGGATCAGGGGGCGAACAGGGTGGGCCGGTTCGTCCAGCGCCGGCAGGTCCACTTCCTTCAGGTGGGCCAGCGCCATATCCACGCCCTTGTGGTTGCGTTTGACGATATCGTCGCCCTGGCGGGCATAGCTCTTGCTGATCGCCTTCTTGATGCGTTCGATGGCGACATGCGGCGGCAGCACGTTGGACAGGGCGAAGAAACACACCTGCATGATGGTGTTGACGCGCCGGCCCAGACCGGCCTCGCGGGCCACCTGGATGGCGTCGATGATATGCAGCTTCAGGCGTTTCTGGCGGATCGTCTGGCGCATGTCGTGGGGCAGGCGGCGCCAGGTCTCGTCCGGATCATAGGGCGAGTTCAGCAGGACATCCGCGCCCGGGGCGGCGCGATCCACGATGTCGATGGCGTAGACGAACTGGAACTGGTGGCAGGCGATGAAGTTGGCCTGCTCCACCAGATAGGGCGCGGTGATGGGCTCCGGCCCGAAGCGCAGGTGAGAAACCGTGCGCGAACCCGATTTCTTGCTGTCATAGACGAAATAGCCCTGGGCGAAGCGCTCCGGATCGTCACCGATGATCTTGATGCTGTTCTTGTTGGCACCGACGGTGCCGTCCGACCCCAGACCGTGGAAGATCGCGCGCACCACGCCGTCGGGTTCGATGGAGAAGTCGGGATCGACCTCCAGACTCAGATGGGTCACGTCGTCGGTGATGCCGACGGTAAAGCGCGGCTTGGGGTCGGGACGGGCCAGTTCGTCGAACACCGCCCTGACCATGCCGGGGGTGAATTCCTTTGACGACAGCCCGTACCGCCCGCCGATGACGCGCGGCATGGCGGTCGGCCAGTCATCGCTTCCCTGGGCCTCGGCCAGCGAGATCATGACATCCTGGAACAGCGGCTCGCCGTGGCTGCCGGCCTCCTTGGTGCGGTCCAGCACGGCGATGGCGCGCGCCGATTTCGGCAACACGGCCAGCATGCGCTTCGCCGACCAGGGCCGGAACAACGAGACCTGAAGCACGCCGATCTTCTGGTTCCGGTCCGACATCAGGTGGCGCACGGTGGCGCGTGCCGTCTCCGCGCCCGAACCCATGATGACCATGACCCGCTCGGCATCCGGTGCGCCCTCGTAGGTGAACGGTGCCAGCGGCCGGCCGGTCAGGGCGGACAGGCGCTCCATTTCCTCCGCCACGATATCCACCATGCCCGAATAGTACAGGTTGGAGGCTTCCTGGGCCTGGAAGTAAACGTCCGGGTTCATGGCGGTGCCGCGCACGAACGGCCGTTCGGGGCTGAGCGCGCGCATGCGGTGGGCGCGCACCAGATCATCATCGATCACGGCGCGGATGATGGAATCCGGGATCAGGGCGATCTTGTTGATTTCGTGCGAGGTTCGAAAACCGTCGAAGAAATGCACCATGGGAACGCGCCCGCGCAGGGTGGCGGCCTGAGCCACCAGGGCGTTGTCGTGCGCCTCCTGCACCGAGGCCGAGGCCAGCAGGGCAAAGCCCGTGGTGCGGGCGGCCATGACGTCCTGGTGGTCGCCGAAGATCGACAGCGCATTGCGGGCCAGCGCGCGCGCCGCGACATGGATCACGCAAGCGGTCAGTTCGCCGGCGATCTTGTACATGTTCGGCAGCATCAACATCAGGCCTTGCGAGGCCGTGAAGGTGGTCGCCAGCGACCCGGCCTGAAGCGCCCCGTGCAGCGCGCCGGCGGCACCGCCCTCGCTTTGCATCTCCATCACGTCCGGGATGGTGCCCCAGATGTTGGTCTTGCGCTCGCTGGCCCATTGGTCGGCCAGTTCGGCCATGGGCGAGGACGGCGTGATGGGATAGATGGCGCAGACCTCGTTGACCCGATAGGCGATGTGCGCGCAGGCCTCGTTGCCGTCGATCATGACGCGCTGGGCGGCGGCGCGCGCGGCCTTTGGGTCGGGGGCCGGCGCGGACTCCGGCGGGCTCGTCGGCGCGGTGGTGTCGGGCATGGTTCGGTGTCCTCTTGGGGAGACAGGCGCGACGGACCCCAGGTCCAGATCTCTTTCTAGTGGTGCGGTTCGGGGATCATCTCGATGGCGTGAACCGGGCACTGGTCGTGACAGACGCCGCAGCCGGTGCAGCGTTCCAGGTCCACGCGATAGCCCTTGCCGACCCC